>JBAYVY010000188.1:0-7195 GCA_041674345.1 Phycisphaeraceae bacterium
CTTCGTCACCAAACGCGCCATCTGCCTCGAAGAAAACGCCCACGTCAGTTGGACCCAAGTCGAGACCGGCTCCGCCATCACCTGGAAATATCCCTCCGTCATCCTCAAAGGCGACAACTCCAAGGGCGAGTTCTATTCCGTCGCCCTCACCAACGGAAAACAACAGGCCGACACCGGCACCAAAATGATCCACATCGGCAAAAACACCCGCTCCACCATCATCTCCAAAGGCATCAGCGCCGGTCGCGGCCAGAACGCCTACCGCGGACTGGTCCAGATCAACAAAGCCGCCGCCAACAGCCGCAACTACACCCAATGCGACTCCATGCTCATCGGCGACAAGTGCGGCGCGCACACCTTCCCCTACATCGACGTCCGCAACACCACCAGCAGCGCCGAACATGAAGCCAGCACCACGAAAATCGCCGAGGATCAACTGTTCTACTGCAACGCACGCGGCATCGACACCGAAGACGCCGTCTCTCTCCTCGTCAACGGCTTCTGCAAAGAAGTCTTCAGCGAACTCCCCATGGAATTCGCCGTCGAAGCCAATAAACTCCTCGCAATCTCCCTCGAAGGAAGCGTCGGATGAATATGGAAACAGAACTACCGAAACCGAGCAATCACAAGTGGCAACCAATCGAAGAACCACGGGTGTCATGGCTTGTGCTGCGATGACGTATTCACGCCGTTTCGACGAATTAGGCGACCCTACGATCGACGAAGTGATTCCACTACACAACGAACAGCCCTTCGTGTTCACCTGTACCGAAGACCCGCAGAATGTTCAAAGTCGCTTTATGAGGTGGCTGGAAGAATCAATCGATCTTGGGCTGGAACGCTGGCATATTTCGCAAAAATAACTCTCTGGAGATCAAAGTGTCGCTCATCGAAATCAAAAACCTCCACGCCTCCGTCGCCGGTCAGGAAATCCTGCGCGGCGTGAACCTCACGATCAACCCCGGCGAAGTCCATTCCATCATGGGCCCCAACGGCTCCGGCAAATCCACACTCGCCGGTGTCCTCGCCGGCAAAACCGACTACACCATCACCGAAGGCACCGTCACCTTCAAAGGCGAAAACCTCCTCGCGCTCGAAGCCCACCAACGCGCCTGTGCCGGTTTGTTCCTGGCGTTCCAATACCCGGTTGAAATTCCGGGGGTTAGCTCGATGCAGTTCCTCAAGGCCGCCGTCAACGCCAAGCGTGAATACCGCGGCGAGCCGGAGCTTGACGCGGTGAAACTTTTGAAACTCTTCCGTGAAAAATCGAAGATGGTTCACATCGACCCCGAATTCCTCAAACGCAACATCAACCAGGGATTCAGCGGCGGCGAGAAAAAACGCTTTGAAATTTTCCAGATGGCCGTCCTCGAACCGGCGCTGGGCATCCTCGATGAAACCGACTCCGGCCTGGACATCGACGCGCTCCGTATCGTCAGCGAAGGCGTCAACACCATGCGCTCCAAAGATCGCGCCTTCCTGGTCATCACCCACTATCAGCGATTGCTCGATTACATCGTGCCCGACCATGTGCATGTGCTGGTCGATGGCCGCATCGTCCGCTCCGGCGGAAAAGAACTCGCCCTCGAACTCGAACAAAGCGGCTACGCCCAGTGGCAAACCGAAACCGTCTCGTTATGAAAGGAATGGCTGATTTCTGATTTCTGATTTGGAAGACAAGACGTTGAACCGCGTTCCCAAATCAGAAATCAGAAATCAGAAATCAGAACCATGCCCATCACACTCGAACAAACCGACGCCTTCACCGCCGCCATCGACGCGGCTTACGAGCAACTGCCCGCCGCCGGTTCCTTCGCCGACCTGCGCGCGGATGCTTACCAAAACTTCCGGGGGCTGGGCCTGCCCACCACCCAACACGAAAACTGGAAATACACCTCCCTCAAATCCTTGGCGCAAACCGCCTTCGTCCTGCCCGCCCCCGGCGAGAAACTTCCGGCGGCGGGGGTCACCGCCGGCGGACTCCGCAAGTTCGCCATCGCCGATCTCGAAGCCGCTTACCTCGTCCACATCAACGGACGATTCATCCCGGAATTCTCCGAACTGTCCAACCTCGGCGAAGGCGTCACCGTCTGCCCCCTCACCCACGCGATCCAACAACATCCCAAGCTCGTCAAGCAACATCTCGGCCAACTCCTCGACACGAAAACCGACGCCTTCAGCGCCCTCAACTCCGCCTTCCTCACCGACGGCCTGTTCATCCACGTCGCCAAAAACGCGAAAGCCAATCGCCCCCTGCACCTGCTCAACGTCACCACTTCCAACAGCACCGCAAGTCATTGCGGGGCCTCCGCTCCGCTGATGACCCATCCCCGCAATCTCATCATCGTCGATGAAGGCGCGTCGCTCAGCGTCATCGAACATTACGTGACTTCCGGCACCAAGCCGGGGCAGAGCGAGTCTTCGAGCGCCGCCCCGGGTTCTTCGGACTCCGTCCATCTCACCAACGCCCTCACCGAACTGTTCGTCGCCGATCGCGCCGTCGCCCACCACTATGTCCTCGCCCGTGAATCCGAACAATCCTTCAACATCTCCACGCTCAAAATCAAACAGGGCGCCAACTCCGTCGTCCACTCCCACACCGCCATCCTCGGCTCCGTCCTGGCGCGCAACAACGTCCATCCGATCCTCGCCGGTGACGACGCCCATTGCCTCATCAACGGCCTCTACATCGGCCACGGCCACCAACACCTCGACAACGACATGCGCGTTGAACATGCCGGTCTGCGAGGCGACAGCCGCCAGTTCTACAAGGGCATCCTCGACGATCACGCGCGAGGCGTTTTCACCGGTCGCATCGTCGTCCACCCCGGCGCTCAGCAAACCGACGCCAAGCAAACCAATCGCAATCTGCTGCTCAGCGACGACGCACAGATTCAAGCCCGGCCCCAGCTCGAAATCTACGCCGACGATGTGAAATGCACCCACGGCGCGAGCACCGGCCAGATCGACCCCGACATGCTCTTTTACCTCGAAGCGCGCGGCATCGACCGCGCCAGCGCCCGCGCCATGATGATCTTCGCCTTCGCCGCCGAAACCTTTGAGCGCATCGAACTCAAACCCATCGTCACGCTGTTACGCAACGAACTGCTCCGCCGCCTTCCTGGCGCCGCCGCGGCGCTGGGTGAAACCTTCGATTGAAAGGAAATTTGTGATTTGTGATTTGTGATTTCCAAGCCCGACCATGCCGTCTTCGGCTTGGCCGGGATCGGTGGCCTGCAAATCACAAATCCAAAATCAAAAATCCGACAATGACCACGACACACATTCCATCCCGCCCTCAAACCTTCGACGTCGCCGCCGTTCGCGCCGACTTTCCGATTCTGCATCAGCAGGTCCACGGTCATCCGCTGGTCTATCTCGATAATGCCGCGACCAGCCAAAAACCCCAATCCGTCATCGACGCCCTCAACGACTACTACCGTGCCGGCAACGCCAACGTCCACCGCGGCATGTACGACCTGTCCATCCGCGCCACCGCCGCTTACGAACGGGCACGACAGCGCGTCGCCCAGTTCCTCCACGCTTTCAACGAACGCTCCATCATCTTCACGCGCGGCACGACCGAGTCGATCAACCTCGTCGCCCAGTCCTACGCCCGCAACAACCTCCGTCCCGGCGATCAAGTCCTCATCACCGCGATGGAACACCACTCCAACATCGTCCCCTGGCAACTGGTCTGCCAGCAAACCGGCGCGAAATTGCTCGTCGCCCCCATCGACGACCGAGGGCAACTCATCTTCAGCGAACTCGAAAAACTGCTGACAAGCCGCGTCAAAATCGTCTCCGCCGTCCACGTCTCCAACGCCCTGGGCACCATCAACGACGTGCAACGCATCATCGCATCGGCCCAAAAAATCGGCGCGATCACCATGATCGACGGCGCGCAGGCCGCCCCGCATCAGCGCATCGACGTCGAACAACTCGGCTGCGATTTCTACGCCTTTTCCGGCCACAAACTCTTCGGTCCCACCGGCATCGGCGTGCTGTACGGCCGGTACGAATTGCTGGCCGACATGAACCCCTGGCAGGGCGGCGGGGAAATGATCCAGTCCGTCACCTTTGAAAAAACCACCTTCGCCGAACCCCCCGCGCGCTTCGAGGCCGGTACGCCCCACATCGCCGGCGCGATCGGCTTGGCCGCCGCGATCGACTACCTCGATTCCATCGACTTCGATGCCGCGGTTGCTCACGAACACGCATTGCTCGAACACGGCACACGTCTGCTCCAACAACTTCCGGGGGTGCGACTCATCGGCACCGCCGCGAACAAGGCCGCCGTCCTTTCTTTCGTCATCGACGGGTTGCATCCCTACGACATCGCCCCCCTGCTCGACCAGCGGGGCATCGCCGTCCGCACCGGCCACCACTGCGCCCAACCCGTCATGCAACGTTTCAACGTCCCCGCCACCGTCCGCGCCTCCCTCGCCTTCTACAACACCACCGAAGAACTCGACGCTTTCGCCGACGCGCTGCGCCAAATCATCATCCACAACAAATCCGTCCCAACACCTGTTTCATCGAAGCGCGGGATGGCCGTCTTCGGCCAGACCGTGGCGCCCCACTTCCCCGATCCCGCCGCCGATTCCCCCGCCCTCGCCGCCGCCGACATCACCGACGCCTTCGAGCTGCTCGACTCCTGGGACCAGCGATACGACTACATGATGGACCTGGCCAACCGTCTGCCCCCAATGCCCGACGCGGTGAAAACCGAACAGACCCGCGTCCACGGCTGCCAGTCCACCGTCCATATGATCGCCCGCACCCGTCCCGACACAAACGACCAGATCGACTTCCTGGCCGACAGCGATTCCCAACTCGTGCGGGGTCTGATCGCCGTCCTCGCCTACGTTTTCTCCGGCCAGCGTGCGGCGGACATCCTCGCTTTCAACGTCGAACAATTCTTCCGGGGGATCGGCCTCGATCAGCACCTGACGATGGGCCGCCGCAACGGTCTCAAAGCCATGGTCGATCGTATCCTCGCGTTGGCGAAAACGTTGAGTGAAAAATAAACCACCACAATCCAATGACGAATGACCAAATAATGACCCACCTGCAATGTTCAATCACCCATGCGGATCATCGCTCTGCTTTGGTCATTGCTCATTGGATTTTCTTTGGTCATTCGTCATGGGTGTTTGGTCATTAACCCCACAGGTTTTCCATGAAACTCCCCCAATACGGACCCGCCCCCGGAAAGAATCCCAAACCGATGCCGCCCGCCCCCGGAAATAATCCCGAACCACTCCCCGCCGACGCCTCGCTTCACGACCGGATCGTCCACGCGCTCAAAAAAGTGTACGACCCCGAAATCCCCGTCGATATCTACGAACTCGGCCTGATCTACGGCATCGACATCTCCGACACTTCCGGGGGCGGGGGAAAGCGCGTCCACCTTCGCATGACACTCACCAGTCCCAACTGTCCCGAAGCGCAAACCCTTCCGCAGATGGCTGAAAGTTACGTCCGATCCGTTCCGGGGATCGAAGAAGTCACCGTCACCATCGTCTGGGATCCGCCCTGGAACCGCGACATGATCAGCGACGAAGCCAAACTCGCCCTAGGCTTGATCTGACCCCCGACACACCGCCGCTTGCGGCATCGCGCTCGCCGGTCTCATTCCTTCATCCAATTTTCAATCCGCAAGCCATCGACCCGCTTGAACTCGCGAACATTGTTCGTCACCAGCGTCACCCCCAGCGACAGCGCATGCGCCGCGATGAGTGTATCCATCGGGTCGATGGGTTTGCCTTCCCGTTCCAATGCCGCACGAACCTGCCCGTAGGTTTCCGCCGCCTGGTCGCCGAAGGGCCAAATCGCCAACGGGGCGCAGAACCGAATCAGGGTCTGTTCGTGTTGTTCCCGGCGTGCGGATTTGGCGATGCCGTATTGCAACTCGGCGAACGTGATGGATGAAATGCCGATCTGGTCGATCGCGTGCTTCCGCATCCGTTCCAACAAACCGGGGGCGCGATTGCGCAACAATTCAATGCAGATATTCGTATCAAGCATCAAATGAATCACAGCGGCTTACGCTCCTGCTGCTTCCGCGTTTGCCTGCGGGCCGGAAACTTCCCGTCGGATTGCCTGATGACGCCGGCCATCATGTCCCATGCCGCGTCCTTTGAAAACAACAGTATCCCCGATCCGACGCGCTTGACGCACACCTCGTCGGTTTCAAAGCGAAACTCGCGCGGCAGACGAACCGCCTGACTGGCGCCATTCTTGAAAATTTTCGCGGTAAGTGTCATGGTCGGCTCCTTGTATATATTGAAGTATATATTCCATGACGCTGAAAGTAAAGCCGATTCCGCTACACTACCCCCCATGAAAATCACCTTCCTCGGCGCCAACCGTCAGGTCACCGGCTCGCGGCATTTCCTTGAAGCCGGCGGACTCCGCATCCTCATCGACTCCGGCTTGTTCCAGGAACGATCCTACGAAGACCGCAACTGGCAACCCTGCCCCGTCGATCCGAAATCCATCGACCTCCTCCTCCTCACCCACGCCCATCTCGACCACTGCGGCCTCTTGCCGAAACTCGTCCGCGAAAACTTTCGCGGACCCATTTACGCCACGCCCACCACCCTCGAACTGGCCGGGATCGTGATGAACGACTCGGCCCGCATCAACGAAGAAGATGCGATCCGCAAAGCCGAGCGCCACGCCGCCGAGGGTCGCAAACCCAAATACGAAGACAAGCCCCTCTACACCCAGCAAGACGCCGCCCGTGTTCCGCCGTTGTTCAAACCCATCCGCTACGACGCTCCGCTGAAACTCAACGAACACGTCAGCGTCCGCTACTTCGACGCCGGTCACATCCTCGGCTCGGCGTCCATTGAAATCACCGTCACCGAAGCCGGCCAATCCAGAACCATCGTTTTCTCCGGCGACATCGGCATGCCCGACCGCCCCATCCTCCGCGATCCGGTCCCGCCCGATCACGCTGACTATCTCATCATGGAATCGACCTACGGCGACCGCGATCACGACACGCGCCTCGACGTTGAAACCCAGCTCGCCAGGGTCATCACCGACACTGTCGCCCGCGGGGGCAACATCGTCATCCCCACGTTCGCCATTGAACGCGCGCAGGAACTGATGTACATGCTCTCGGAACTGATCGAGGAAAACCGCATCCCGCATCTGCTGGTGTTCCTCGATTCGCCGATGGCGA
>JBAYVY010000189.1:0-7192 GCA_041674345.1 Phycisphaeraceae bacterium
CAATCTACCGCAAACACATTTTCTGATATTGCGTCTGAACATCCTATCGGCAAATGGGTCTATGGCGTATGGAAAGAATATGAACGCGAACTCGAATGTAAACCAGATTTCGTCCCATTTGGTACCGGACAGCTTTTTGGAAAGAGTAACGTGCCATTTACGCGAAAACAATTGATAGATGTCTTCTTGTATACGCGATATGCTCATCAACCAAATTCAAAGCGTACGCAGGAATACACGGACTACTTAAAGTCCGTCAATAACTATGCGGCAGCACTGTGGTGGTTGTTTTTAGGTGAAATGTGGCACATGAGTCTCCACATGCGAAATGCAGGCAACGTAATTGTCGGCTTTTACGAACAATATTGTACCCACCATAAAATTCGCGTGGAATATCTTGCATCTGTCTCTCTGGAAAACGCGGGTATTGGTTCGCTCGAAAAACGCGAAGATAAGGCAACTCGTCTCCTCACAGAGAAAGGGACAGAGTTGGCGCAGGCAATTTGGCGTAATAACGGCTGCCCACCTGGCGGCTACATACAATTTCTGGATCAAGCCATAAACGAACTTCGCAATGCGATTGGCAGTTAGCTCTCGTAGCTCTTTAAAATGTTTTTGTAAGGGAACATTCGGCTGGTGCATAGAATCCGCCGATGCCATCGGTGCCTTTGTGGATGTTCCGGGGGTCACACGCGGTCGCGGGGGGTGACTTGGCGTTGGACTTTGAGGGCGCGTTTGCCTTTGAACTGGCCGAGGTTGGCGAGGAACTTTTTCTTGCCTTCGAGGGTGAGAACCACGGGACTGGCGGCGAGTTTTTCGGTGGTGATGATGTCGCCGGGCGACATGTTCAGCAGATCAGCGACGGTCAGCGTCGTCTCGGCGAGCAGGCCCGCGGCGATCAGCGGGGCGGCGTCGAGCTTGGTCCGCAGCCGATGACGCAGATCGGCGTCGGATCGGCCCCGGCTGTAGGCGTGCCAGGACTGGCTGGCCAGTTTGTTCATGATCGGTTCGATCACGTTGAACGGGATGCAGAGCGACATCGTGCCGGCCCGTCCGCCCATTTTCAATTCAAAACCCACGACCACGACCACTTCGTTGGGCGGAACGATCTGCACGAACTGCGGGTTGCTTTCGGTTTGTTCCAGCGTGAACTGCACGGGGTAGATGCCTTCCCATGCTTCAGTCAGCGCCTTGACGGCCCGGCTGGTCATTTTGGAGACCAGACGCTGTTCGATGAGCGTGAGCGGGCGCTGGGGGATGAACAGCTCGGCGTTGGAGCCGCCCATGAGACGGTCGATGATCGGATAGATGATGAGCGGGGAGATTTCGAGGCACATCTGGCCTTCAAGAGGATTGCAACTGAGCAAGCTGAAGCTGGTGGGATTGGGCAGGGAGTGGATGAACTCGCCGTAGGTGAGTTGTTCGATGCGGGCGACTTTGACTTCGATGATGGTTCGGAGGAAGCCGGATAGGGAGGCGCCGAAGTTTCGGCTGAACCCTTCGTGGAGGGTTTCGAGGGATCGCATCTGGTCTTTGCTGACGCGCTCGGGTCGCTTGAAATCGTAGGGACGGATTTCGACGGGGCCTTTGCGTCGGCGGGTGTTTTGGGGGCTGGAGAAGACCTGGACATCGGCATCGTCGGCATGATCGCCGGCCTGGGAATCGCCGGACGAGCCGGACTCGGCACCGCCGACGGCCTTGAGCAGCGCATCGACTTCGTTCTGATCGAGGACTTCCGCCATAACGTCTTTATCGGACAAGAGGGACGATGGGCTTGACCCCTTCATGGAATTACCGGGAACGGGCGCTATGATATGGACCAACCGGCCAAGAAGGAAGCACCCCATGAAGCGAATGATGCGTCAAACGTGTTGGACGGCGGCCATATGGGTATTGATGCTGGCGACCGGCGGGCGGGCGGCGAACGTGCCGGCGGATCAGGCGGTGAAGGTCACGACGGCGTGGTCGGCCAATGGGGTGCATCCGGGGGGGACGATCGCGCTGGCGGTGGTGCTGGACATCGAGACGCCGTATCACGTCAATGCGAACCCGGCGGGGAAATATCTGATACCGACGGTGGTGGAGATCGAGACGAACCCGGCAATTGCGACGGGCGACGTGCAATACCCGGCGGGACATGTATTGACGTTTGACTATGGGGCGGGGGCGCAGAAGCTGACGGTGTATGAGGGGAGGACGATTATTTATGTTCCTGTGAGTGCTAAGTCGCCCCCGGAAGCGGCGGCGGGCGAGTTGGAGATGACGGTGAATGTTTCGTGGCAGGCGTGCGATGAGCATACTTGTTATCCGCCGGAAAAACGTCAGGTGACGGTGAAATTGCCGGTGGTGGATGTGAGTCAACAGATCGTACCGTTGAATGGGGAACTGTTCGCAGGGTTTAACGCGGAAGGATTTGCTAAGCCGCGAGCGGCCCCATATTCCGGGGCTTCCGGGGGCGCGGAGTTTTCGTTTTTCGGTTCGTCATTCACGGTCAACACGTCCGGCGTGTTCGGCGCGGGGATGGTGTTGTTGCTGGCGATGGTGGCGGGGTTCTTTTTGAATTTCACGCCGTGCGTGCTGCCGGTGGTGCCGATCAAGGTATTGTCGCTGCAAAAGCACGCAGGGGATCATGCGCGAAGTCTGGCATTGGGGCTGACGTTTTCACTGGGCATCGTGGCGTGTTTCGCGGTGTTGGGTCTGCTCGCGGCGGGTTTGTCGCTGCAATGGGGCCAACTGTTCAGCTATGCGTGGTTCAGCGTGGGACTGGGCGTGCTACTGCTGGTGTTGGGGCTGGGAATGTGGGGATTGTTCACGACGAGTTTGCCGCAGTGGGTGTATCAGATCACGCCGCGGAATGACACATTGAGCGGAAGTTTCGGTTTCGGTATTTTGACGGCGGTGTTAAGCACGCCATGCACCGGGCCTCTGTTCGCCGGGGCGTTGGTGTGGGCGCTGAAGCAACCGGCGTGGCTGTCTTTGAGCGTGTTCATCGCGATGGGCGTGGGCATGGCGTTGCCGTACCTGATACTCACAGCCAAGCCGGGCTGGATCGACAAATTGCCGCGCACCGGGCCGGGCAGCGAGTTGATTAAACAGGTCATGGGATTGCTGCTGATCGCGGTGGCGATTTACTTCATCGGATACGCGGGCAAGCCGTGGTGGGGTGATGCGCATTGGTATGCGGTGTCGGCGGTGGTGATCGGCGCGATGCTTTACATGATGGTGCGTGTGGTGCGGATCACCAAGCGCGCGATGCCGCGGTTGATGACGGGCGTGATGGCGTTGCTGATCGGCGCGGGCATGGTGGTGATCGCCGCCGCGGCGTTGGCCAAGCCGCTGTGGACGCCCTATTCGCCGGAACTTTTCGAGCAGGCCAGACAGGCCGGTCGCATCGTGGTGGTGGAGTTCACCGCCGATTGGTGCTTCAACTGCAAGACGCTGGAGGTGACGGTGCTGGACAAGCCGCGTGTGATCGAGCGGCTGGCGGGCAAGGATGTCACAGCGTTGCGCGTCGATCTGACCAGCAGCGGCAATGCGCGGGGCTGGGCGTTGCTGCGCGATTTGGGCTCGACGGGCGTACCGCTGACGGCGATCTACCAACCCGGCGAAACCGAACCGATCATGCTGACGAGCTTTTACACCGCCAACGCCCTGCTGGACGCGATCAACGGGCGACGGTAGCGTGTTGGGAATTTGTGATTTGTGATTTTCGATTTATGAGTGAAGTTTTGCAAAAACCGAAAAGATATAGTACACAGAGAGGGATTTTTAATGTGTGTTTCTCGGTTTTCACCTCTGTGAACTCTGTGTACTCTGTGTTGAAATCGCATTTCGCAAAAATCCAGTTATGATTTGGCGAAAGATAACGCCGATCCGTAAATCGGAAATTGAAAATCGAAAATCCCCCAAGGACCCCTCATGCCCGTTGAAGCCAAACTCAAGGAACTGAACCTGACCCTGCCCGCCGCGCCCAAACCGATCGCCGCCTACGTGCCGGCGGTTCGCAGCGGCAACCTGCTTTTCATCAGCGGACAACTGCCGATGCGCAACGGCGAAATGATGCACAAGGGCAAATGCTCCGCCCATGTCACCATCGCCGACGCACAACACGCCGCGCAACAGTGCGTGCTCAACGCGCTGGCGATCATCAAAGATCATATCGCCGGCGACTGGTCGAAACTCGTCCGCATCGTCAAGGTGGAAGTCTTCGTGGCCAGCGGCGACAACTTCTTCGATCAACCGAAAGTCGCCAACGGCGCCAGCGAATTGCTCGTGCGGATTTTGGGCGAACCCGGCAAACACGCCCGTGCCGCGGTCGGCGTCAATTCCCTGCCCCTCGACGCCCCGGTCGAAGTCACACTCATCGCGGAACTGCGCTGACGCCGGGGGCCGCCCCGCCGCCGCCGGCCGCGCGCTCCGCCGAGTCGATCAGCGCCATCACGCCGTCGGCGCTCAGATACCCTTCCGCCCGCGCCAACACATGGTCCGTCGCATCGGTCACGATGAACGCCGGTATCCCGTTCACCCCGTACTTCGCCGCCAATTCCTTCTGCGCATCGACATCGACCGCCAGCGGAATCGTCCGTGAATTGACCGCGTCTTCAACCCGCTTGTCCGGCCAAACGTTGCGTTTGACCGCACGACACGTCGGACACCAACTCGCTGAAAACTCCATCAGAATCGGCTTGCCCGTCGCGGCGGCGTTCGCTTTCGCCTGCGTCAGGTCATTCGCCCATGCGATGTGGTTGCCCGGCGCATAGTAGGCGTAACCCATCGCCGCCGCGAACGCGACGATGATCGCGATGAACATCCACTTCCCCCGCGACGTTCCGCGACAACATGACGAACAGGTGTTGGGGTTGTTCTGCGTATTGAGGTCTTTTGGCTGTTCCATGCCGGATTCTAGCGCGATCCCAGCATGATCGCCACCACGATCAAAATGATATTCAGCGCGATCGACCCCAGCGCCACCCAGAACACCGGCTGCTCGGTCAGCGGCGCGGCCCCGACCACTTCCACCGTCTCCACCGCCCGGCCGCTTTCCTCCAACCCCGCCAGCGATGACATCTCGAACCGCTTACGCGCTTGCATCGGCGGCTCCCCACTCGCCACCGCCTTCAAATCCTCCAGCAAATCCCCCGTCGATGCGTAGCGGTTCTTGCGATCCTTCGCCATCATCACCTCGATGATCTCCCCCACTCCCGTCGTCAATTGCGGATTCACATGGTCCGGCGGCGTCAGCGTCTGCTTCAAATGCTTGTGCATCACCGCCGACGGATTCGCACCGTCAAACGGCACACGTCCGGTCACCATATGGTAAAACGTCGCGCCTAACGCATAAATGTCGCACCGGAAATCAATGCTCACTTCCCCGCGAATCTGTTCCGGGCTGATGTAGTACGGCGTGCCGTACGCCTTGCCCTGTTCTTGCTCCGCCAGTTCGCGGTCGCTGATCGACCTGGCCAACCCCATGTCCGCCAGTTTCGCCACGCCGCCCGGGGCCAGCATGATGTTCTTCGGCTTCACGTCCCGGTGCATGAATCCCTTCTCATGCGCGTGCTTCAATGCCTCCGCGATCTGAATGATGATCCGCAGCGCCTCCCCCTCCTCATACTTGCCGTTCTTCACCAGATAATCGTGAACCGTGTCCCCCTCCACATATTCCATCACGAAATAGTGGTAATCCCCCGCCTTCCCCACGTCGTAGGCCTGCACGATGTTCGGGTGATTCAGCTTCGCCGCCGCTCGCCCTTCCGCGTAAAATCGTTCCACGAATTGCGGGTCCGATGTAAAACGTTTCGGCAATACCTTGATCGCCACGATCCGGTCCAGCGACATCTGCTTCGCCTGGAACACCGTCGCCATCGCCCCCGCGCCCAGCTTCTTCAATATCTGATAACCCGGTATCTGCTGTTCGCTGCGACTGGCCTCCACCTCCCGCCGCACCCGCCGCATCTGCCGCTCGGTCACAATCCCGCTGCTCACCAATAAATCCGCCAGCGATCGCTGATTCTTCTCCTCCGCCAGGTGCGACCGCAACTGCACACAATCGTTCACTTCCTCCGGTGTGGCCAATCCCATGTCCACCACCGTCCGCCCCAGAATCGTGTCAACATTCGTGCTGCTTAGTTGCGTATTCATAATGTCCGCCGAACCCCATGGGCCCTGCAACCCGACTTTTCACCGAACCCGCCCCTCGAAATGAACGTAATCAGCGTAAGCACTGCATACGCAAGTGTCAACGATTTATAGAGTGGGTCGCGGATTCGGTGTCGCGGATTCGGGTCGCGGATCGCGAAATCGATCTGCAGAATTCGCCTTGACACAGATGCGAATGTGATAAAATGCAGCCATTCAATCGCCCCCGGAAGCCTCGTCGCTGGCAGTTCTGCCAGCGGCGGGGTTTTTTGTTGCGGTTGATAACGATGTGAGGAATCGGCGTGTTTGCTGGACAATTTTTACTGTTTTTGTGGCATTAATTATTTCATCCGCGATCAACCATGCACTGCAATTGACCGATATAGGTTTAATAACGACCTCTTTGTTTCGGGGTGCATTATGGACGAATACATCTGGCCGGCACGCAACGTTGCGGAATACGCCTACTGTCCGCGCTTGTTCTATTTGATGGAAGTCGAAGGTATCCATCTGCCCAGCGCCGATACCGAAGCGGGTAACGCCGTCCATCGCCGGGTTGATCGTGCCTCGGCCGAACCAGCCGATGACGGCAAGCCCCGCAGCGTCCGATCGATGACGCTGACCGATAGCAAACTGGGCGTAACCGCGACGCTCGACCTCGCGGAAATCGAGGGCAACACAGCCGTCCGCGTGGAATATCGCAAAGGTCGTCCTCATCGTGTGACACTCGCGCCGCCCCCGGATGATCCGGGTGAAGCCGATCCACCGCCGCTGGATCGCGCCGAACCCTGGCCTACTGATCGCGTTCAAATCGGTTTGCAGACGCTTCTGCTCGAATCGGCGGGTTACACCGTGCCTCATGCCGTGTTGTATTACACTTCCGAAAAACTTCGCCTCGAAGTACCCGTGGATGATGCGCTGCGTAACGAATGGAACCGCGAAAGAATAGCTTGAGCGATTATCACCTGGGGCGAATGGTGTAATTCCACTCGCCGTGAAAGTCGGCCGGGGTGCAGTGGACGGTGGCCCATTGCTGCTTGCTGACCTTTTGCCC
>JBAYVY010000190.1:0-7188 GCA_041674345.1 Phycisphaeraceae bacterium
CCTTCGTCCCTTCGTCCCTTCGTCCCTTCGTCCCTTCGTCCCTTCGTCCCTTCGTCCCTTCGTCCCTTCGTCCCTTCGTCCGACATTACCACGAGACGAAGCGTTGTTGCGGGCTGACGGCTATAATCTTCGACCATGAAATACGCCATCATCATCCCCGACGGCGCCGCCGACTTCCCGCTCGACGCGCTCGATGGCAAGACGCCCTTCGAGGCCGCCCGCAAGCCCAACACCGACGCCCTGGCCGTCGCCGGCCGCATCGGCACGGTCGCCACGACGCCGCCCGGTTATCAGGCCGGTTCCGATGTCTGTTCCATGTCGCTGCTCGGTTTCGACCCCGCGAAATATCACCCCGGCCGCGCTCCGCTCGAAGCCGCCGCGATGGGGATTGTCACCGGCCCCGACGACTGGATTTTCCGCTGCAATCTCATCACCGTGATCGACGGCATCATGTCCGACCACTCCGCCGGCCACATCCCCTCCGCCGAATCCAAACAACTGCTCACCGATTTCGCCACCCACATCGCCGCGCATGACATCGCGCATGGTCTGACATTCTTTCCGGGGGTCAGCTATCGCAACATCATGGTCGATAGCTCCGGCCGCGACTATGCCGACCTGAACACCGTGCCCCCGCACGATGTGCCCGGCGAGCCGATGAAAAAGCACCTGCCCAAAGGCGGCAAAAACGCCAAGCTGCTGCAAACACTCATCGCCGAATCCGAAAAACTTTTCGCCGATCACGAAATCAACAAAACCCGTGTGGAACTCGGCGAAAGCCCCGCGTCGCACGTCTGGCTCTGGGGGCCGGGCAAGCGACCGAACATTCCGACCTTCCAGCAACTGTACGGCTTGCGCGGCGCGATGATTACCGCCGTCGATCTGCTGGCCGGCATTGCCGCGTTGATTGGTTGGGACCGCCTTGATGTTCCGGGGGTCACCGGCTACCACGACACCGACTACGCCGCCAAGGGTCGCTATGCCTGCGGCGCGCTCGATGTGTATGACATTGTTTGCGTGCATGTCGAAGCGCCCGACGAGGCGTCGCACCAGGCCGACGCCGCGACGAAGCTCGCCAGCATCGAAGCCATCGACCAGCACATCGTCGGCCCCGTCGTCGCCAAACTCAAAACCTTTCCCGAATGGCGCGTCCTCTACCTCCCCGATCACTACACCCGCGTCGATAATCGCAAACACGACGCCGCGCCGCCCCCCTTCATGATGTCCGGCTCCAAAGTCGCCAAGCTCCGCGACCAACCCCTCACCGAAGCCAACGCCAACGCATCCGGCATTCACATCGCCGTCGGCCACGAACTGATGGAATACTTCCTCCGCAGCGGCCTGTAACACCGCATGTCAATGCGGTGTCCCGTCTCCGCTTTCAGAGCCGCCTTCCGGGGGTGTCCTCACGGCGGGTTCCCCCGACCGCGTTTGAATGTTTCCCTCCGAACCCGCGTTGAGGACAACGCGGCTCGCTGACAGTGTGGAGGCATTCATGCTATATTGCTCCCCATGGCGAAGGATCGCACAACCGGGAAACCCCTGAATCGGAGTCTGCACGCCGCCAAGGCGACCAAGCAGGACGAGTTTTACACGCAGCTTTCCGACATCGAGAAAGAGCTGAAGCATTACGCGAAGCACTTCAGGAATAAGACCGTTCTGTGCAACTGCGATGATCCCAAGGTCAGCAATTTCTTTCATTACTTCTCGCACAACTTCGAGAAGCTGAAACTGAAAAAACTGATCACCACCTGCTACAAGAACTGCGACGCCGAACTGTTCAGCAAGCACACGGGCGAAAAGGGAGTCTATCTCGAATACGACGGCGACAAGGACGGCAACCGCGTGCCCGACCCGGACGAAATCGGCATCAACAAGCTGAAAGGCGACGGCGATTTTCGCAGCGAGGAATGCGTTAATCTGCTCAAGCAAGCGGATATCGTCGTCACCAATCCGCCTTTCTCGTTGTTTCGGGAGTACGTTGAGCAGTTGGTGAGGTACAAGAAAAAGTTCCTGATCATCGGCAACATTAACGCCATCTCGTACAAAGACGTCTTTAAGCTGATCAGGGAAAATCGCATCTGGCTCGGCGCCAGCATCCACAGCGGGGACAGAGAGTTTGGCGTACCGGATCACTACCCGCTTAACGCCGCCGGATTTAGGGTGGACTCGGCGGGCAAGAAGTTCATCAGGGTAAAGGGCGTGCGATGGTTTACGAATCTGGACTACCAAGAGCGACACGAGGAGATGGTGCTCTTCAACGAGTACAGCCGCGCGAAATACCCGGCATACGACAACTATGATGCGATAGAAGTCAGTAAGACCAATGAAATTCCCGCAGACTATCGGGGTGCGATGGGAGTGCCTATCACTTTTCTAGATAAACACAATCCCGATCAATTCGAGATTCTCGGGATCACGGACCGAGACAACAACTCCGGGCTGAAAACGAAGACGTACACGGCTGACGACGTTCCAAATCCCGGGGATTTGAACCGACGTGGCGTCATCAAAGTCGGTCGCACCTACAAACCAACGTACGCGCGCCTTCTGATCAGAAGAAAATCATGAAGATCGACCTCAAAGAAATCACGGTAAAGAAGCTAACTGACGGCTTCGAGGACAGCGACGAAGCGGGGGTCGTTGCCTACGGCGGGAAGCTCGACATTCGCCCGCCGTATCAGCGGGAGTTCATTTACAAGGACAAGCAGCGCGATGCGGTGATCGATAGCGTGCGCAAGGATTTCCCGCTGAACGTGATGTATTGGGCGGTGCGCGATACCGGGGGGGGCGGCCAATACGAAGTGATCGATGGACAACAGCGCACGCTTTCGATTTGTCAGTACGTCAACGGCGACTACTCCATCAACGGGCTGGCGTTCCACAACCTGCAAGACGATCAGCAACAACAGATTCTTGATTACAAATTGATGGTTTATTTCTGTTCCGGGACGGACAGCGAAAAGTTGGATTGGTTCAGAACGATCAACATTGCCGGCGAGGAGCACACCGATCAGGAATTGCGCAATGCGGTGTATGCCGGGCCGTGGACGGCCGATGCCAAGCGGTATTTCAGCAAAACGGGTTGCCCGGCATACGGCTTGGCCAGCGACTACATGCGGGGCAGCCCGATCCGGCAGGAATATCTGGAAACGGCGATCGGATGGCGCTCGGAGGGAAAGATCGAAGAATACATGTCGAAGCATCAGCACGACAAGAACGCGACGCCGCTGTGGCAATACTTTCAGAAGGTGATTGGGTGGGTGAAGGCGACGTTCCCGGAGTATCGGCGAGAGATGAAGGGGGTTGATTGGGGAACCCTCTACAATCAGTTCAAGGACAAAGAGTTTGATACGGACAAGCTGGAGAACCAGATCACGAAGTTGATGCAGGACGACGACGTGGAGAAGAAATCGGGAATCTATCCATATGTGCTGGATGGGGATGAACGACACCTCAACATCCGCGCGTTCTCCGACAACATGAAGCGGGAAGCGTACGAGAGGCAAAAGGGCGTCTGCGTGAAGTGCAAGAAGAAGTTTGAGTTGGACGAGATGGAAGGCGATCACATCAAGCCCTGGCATGAGGGCGGGAAGACCAACGCGGCGAACTGTCAAATGCTTTGCAAAGACGACAATCGAAGGAAATCGGGAAAGTAATCATTGCGGGTTTTCCACCGAAAAAAGACGAAAAGTGAAACCGAAAAGTGAAAGCGGGACAGGTACGTTATTCACGGCGACACCGGGCTGATTTCCCGCCTATCATCCCCGAAAGGAGCAAGTCATGAAATATCGTACACTCGGTTCCACAGGCAGGGTCGTTTCCGTCGTTGGTGTCGGCACGTGGCAGTTCGGCGGGGAATGGGGCAAGGAATTCCAACAATCCGAAGTCGATGCCATGTTCGATAAAGCCCGCGAGTGCGGCATCAACCTCATCGACACCGCGGAATGTTACGGCGATCACACATCAGAACGCTTCGTCGGGGCCGCTGTGCGACGCGACCGGGGCCGCTGGATCATCGCCACCAAGTTCGGCCACAAGTTTCACGGCCCGTTCAATCGCAGCGAACCCCGAACCCCCGACGATATTCGCAAACAACTCGATGATTCACTGGCTGCGTTGAAAACCGATTACGTCGATCTGTATCAGTACCACTCATGGGGCGACGACAAGTTCTTCAATGAAGATGTGATGGCCACGGTTCACAAACTCAAAGAGCAGGGCAAGGTGAAGCACATCGGCAACAGCGTCGGAGCCAACACTAACGTCCCGCAGGTCGAAGCGTCGCGTCGCATGGGCGTCGAGGCGATTCAGATTATTTACAACCGGCTCGATCGCGGGCCGGAAAATACGACGTTTCCGCATTGCATCTCGCAGAATCTCGGCGTGCTGGCGCGCGTGCCGCTGGCCAGCGGTTATCTCAGCGGCAAATACAAACCCGGCCACCAGTTCGACAACAGCGAAGTGCGAGGCAAGTGGCACAAGGCCGAAGACCGTGATGCGAAATTGCGGGAAGTCGAAAAGATCAAGGCGAACGAAGTGCCCGCCGGCGTGGACATGGCGTCATGGGCGCTGGCGTGGTGTCTGAAGCATCCGGCGGTGACGACGGTGATTCCGGGATGCAAAAACGTCGCACAGGTCGCATCCAACGCAGCGGCGGCCGATCTCGATATCGTGTCCGACGATCACCCGCAGGCCGCAGCAGCGCCACAGGCCTGATTGGGGGCCGCAGTGCAGGCGGCATGCGCATGGATGTGTCGCTGATGTTTCCGCTTGAATGAGGTCGGCGAGAGACTCGCTGCTACGGCTTGGCGATCACGTTCGCCATGAACATGCCGCCCGACAGCGTCGCCACATCCTTGCAACCGTGCTGGCGCAGTATTCGTGTGGCGTAGTAGCCGCGTTGTCCGGCGCGACAGATCGTCACCACCGGGCGTTTCGGGTCGATTTCGCCGATCCGCTTGCGCAACTCATTGAGCGGAATCCATCGTGCGTTCGCCAAATGGCCCGCCTGCCATTCGGCGGGATTTCGCACGTCGATCCATTGAACTTGGTCGCGATCGCCGTAGATCGACTGGGGCGGAATGGTGCGGTCGAGTTTGCGCAAGGTATTTTGTGCGACGAAGGCCGCCATGTGTACCGGGTCTTTCGCCGAGCCGAACGGTGGGGCATATGCGAGGTCGAGTTCGGCCAGGTCGTTGATCGTGCCGCCGAAGTGCATGGCGGTTGCGATGACGTCGATGCGTTTATCGACACCGGCCCCGCCGACGATTTGCACGCCCAATATCTTGCCTTTACTTCCGGGGGCGGGGGCGGTGTCGGGGGCGTAGAGGAGTTTGATGAGCATTTCTTCGGAGCCGGGATAGTAACTGGAATGATGGCGGGCCGGCACCCAGACCGCGGCATATGGAATGTTGAGCTTTTCCGCGGTTTTACCGCTGATTCCCGACATGCCGGCGATGGTGTTGAACACGCGGACGATGGACGTGCCGAACACGGGCGCCATCGGCGGGGCGGCATCGGTCGCGGCATGTTCACCGGCGATTCGACCGGCGCGATTCGCCGGGCCGGCCAGGGGGACACGCATGGTTTGCCGCGTGATGCCGTGGGTGTATTCCACGGCGTCTCCGGCGGCGTAAATCAGCGGATCGCTGGTTTGCATGTATTGATTGACGGTGATGCCTCCGCCCCCGGAAACGTTGGGGCCGATCTGGAGGCCGGCGTCGGCGGCGAGTTTCGTGTTGGGCCGCACACCGATGCTGAGGATGACCATGTCGGTGTCGAATGTGGTGCCGTTGTCGAGAACGACTTGCGTGGCGATGTTATCAACGGTGCGGATGTCTTTCAGTCCGGTGCCGAGGTGGAGGGTGATGTTGTTTCGTTTTAACTCCGCTTCGACCAGGCGGGCCATTTCGTCGTCGAGGGGGGGCATTACTTGTTTCTGAAGTTCAACGAGTGTGACTTGTAAGCCGAGCTTGTGCAGCATTTCGACCATTTCCAGGCCGATGAATCCCGCTCCGATGACCGCGACTTTTCGCGGTTCGTCTTCGAGATAACGCAGGATGGCGTCGGTGTCGGCGAGGTTGCGCAACGTGAACACGTTGGCCGCTTTCACACCGGCGAAGTCGGGCACGATGGGGGACGCGCCAGGCGACAGGATCAACCGATCATATGGCAATTCATAAGTTTCGTCGGTCAGATGATTTTTTACGGAAATCGACTTTTGGGGACGATTGATGGATAAGCATTCGTGGCGGGTGCGGACGTCGATATTGAACCATTCCCGGAACTTGTCTGGTGTGGCGATCAGGAGTTTGTCGCGGTCGGGGATTTCGCCGCCGATGTGGTAGGGCAGGCCACAGTTGGCGAAGGAGACGTATTCGTCTTTTTCGAGGAGGATGATGTTGGCGGTTTCGTTGCAGCGACGTGCGCGTGCGGCGGCGGTGGCTCCGCCGGCGACGCCGCCGACGATGACGATGGTACGGGGAGAATTGGACATGAGAATAATTCCTTTGACTAAATGGCTTCGCCGTCCTGGAAGGTGAGGTTGGTGAAGTAGTTTCGTTGGATGCAGCGGAAGATCATGGCTGCTTCGGGGCTGGCGACGCGGTAGAGTTTTTGCCGGCCGTCGCGTTTGAATGAGACGGCGTTGACGACGCGCAGTTCCTTGAGGTGGCCGGACACCAGGTGGGGGGGCATACGCATGGCGAGGGCCAGTTCACCGACGGGCAGTGGCTGCTTGAGCAACAGTTCAATGATGCGGAGGCGGGCGGGGTGGGAGATCGCTCGCATCATCGCCGCGGCCTGTCGCAGGATGCGAGGGGGCAGTCCGGGTGGGGCGGTTGGTGGGACGCTGGATGCCATAACGCATAATCATATCGTGATAAAACAATATGTCAAATGTGCGCAAATAATTTGTTTTAATGAATTTGCGTGCTTTTATGTTATTGAATAATTGTCAATTGATTGTGCCGATGGTTGTCGATACGATGCTGGGCAGTCGGATGGGTGTTTGGCGTGTTGGAGTAAGCGGTCATGAGCGTGATGGGCACCATGAAGCCGGAAGTTGAAGCCGTGAACACCGAATTGGAAGTATTGGAGCGGGTGGCGGTGGAGTTGGAGAATGCGCCGCCGCAGGAGATATTGCGCTGGGCGGTGGAACGGTATCGCCCCCGGCCCCGGAAGCAG
>JBAYVY010000191.1:0-7187 GCA_041674345.1 Phycisphaeraceae bacterium
GAGCTGCTTGATGCCCAGCGAAATCCGCTGCTTGGACTGATCGACTTCCAGCACGACGCACTTGATCTGGTCGCCCTTCTTGAGCAGTTCGTTGGGGTGCGCGACTTTCTTGGTCCACGACAGATCCGACACGTGCAACATGCCGTCCACGCCGGGTTCGATCTCGATGAACGCGCCGTAGTTGGTGAGGTTGCGAACCTTGCCCTCGACCACGGTGCCGGGCGGATATTTCTCGGCCACCAAATCCCACGGGTTCACTTCCGTCTGCTTCATGCCCAGCGAGATTTCCTGCTTGTTCTTGTCGATGTCCAGCACGACCACATCGACCTCTTCGCCCACGCTGACCATCTCCGACGGATGGTTGATCCGGCGGGTCCACGACATTTCGCTGATGTGAACCAGACCTTCGATGCCCTCTTCCAGCTTGATGAACGCGCCGTAGGACATGAGGTTGACCACCACGCCCTTGATGCGGGAAGCGACCGGGTATTTCGCCTCGATCTCGTCCCACGGGTTGCTGCCCTTCTGCTTCAGACCCAGCGAAATCTTTTCCTTCGCCCGGTCGATGTTCAGCACGACCACTTCGATCTTGTCGTCGATCTTGACCAGTTCCGACGGATGATTGATCCGGCCCCACGACATGTCCGTGATGTGCAACAGGCCGTCGATGCCGCCCAGATCGACGAACGCGCCGAAGTCGGCGATGTTCTTGACCGTGCCGTTGATGACATCGCCTTCGTGCAGGTTGCCCAGCAGTTTGTCGCGCGCCTCGGCACGTTCCTCTTCGATGAGTTTGCGCCGGCTGATGACGATGTTGCGACGCTCGGTGTCGATCTTCAGAATCTTGGCGCGGATGTCCCCGCCGATGTATTCGCCGATGTCGCCCGGACGACGGATATCGACCTGCGACGCCGGCAGGAACACCGGTACGCCGATATCCACCAGCAAACCGCCCTTGATCTTCCGCATGACCCGGCCCTGAACCGTGTCGCCCTCGGCTTTGGTGGTGATGATGTTTTCCCAACCGCGAATGCGATCGGCCTTCCGCTTGGACAACTGGATCGTCCCGCTCTCGGCGTCGATGCCTTCGAGCAACACTTCCACCTTCGCGCCGGGCGAGGGAATGTCGCCCTCGAACTCGCTCTTGTTAATCAGGCCTTCGCTCTTGAAACCGACGTCGATGACCACGTCGTCCCCGGCGATGCCGACCACCGCGCCGGTGAGAATCCCGCCGGGCTTGAACTCGGCGACTTCCGCATCCATCAGCGCGACCAGCGGGTCGCCGCCGACTTCGTTCGTGGCCTGCGCAAGAAGCGCCTCGGTTTCGGCATCTTCAATGCCCAAATCCGCAATGAGGTTGTAATCGACCATGTTGTGAAAATCTTTCGCTGCTGTTGTTCCACCCGTCGGACTCCGCAGTGGCGGATGACGGGCCGGCGATCACCCGAACGGGCGACAACCGTGGTGAACGGGGCCGATCCTTCACACGAAGGATGTCCTCGGCCTCCCAGGCGAGCCACGTAGTGTAACACCTGGCCGCAACCCAACGCAAGTTCTGCCGATCCCCCGGAACGGCTTAGCGGCTTCTTCTGTCCGCGACGAACTCGCGTACCCAACAAAAAAGGGCGACCGTTGAGCCGCCCTGGTAACATCGACATCGCAATAATGGCGCATCAACGGCACCGTCGGCGCAGCAGCGTCAGGCCGCCGAGGGCCAGCAGGCCCAGCGTGGTCGGTTCGGGGACGTAGAACACCGAGACGTTGCCGCCCTTGATCGGATCGAGAGGATAGGCCACGCCGGCGTCGAAGCGGACGTTGTCCAGCCAGTCGCCGATCTTCAGATCGGTGGTGCGATTGGAGAAGATGTCGCCCTCGCCCCACTCCGCCGCAAGGGAGGTGGTCAGCACACTGTAGCGGGTCTCGGTGGAGAGGATGCCGGCATCGCTGACGGTGAAGAGCAGATCGCGTTCGACGAATCCGCCGGGCGTGATGTCGCCGAAGTCGAATGTCGGCACATGGAAATTGCCGATGGGGGATTTGTCTTCGGTGTTGCCCGGCGTCCAGCAGTACCAGGCCAGTTCGTCGTGGTTCGCGGCGACGATGTAGGCGGGGTTTTCGCCCTGCCGGTAAGGCGACGTCATCTCCGGGAGTTGAGTCGGATCGGAGACGGCGAACTCGACGGTGAGCTTGACGTTCCGCATCGGGTCGAGATTTTGTTTCTCGAACGGATCGTCCACGTGATTATTCACCGGATCATTGGGATCGGTCGGTGACGTGGGGGAAGCCGTCTCCCATTCGCCGTGGCTGTTTTCGCCGCGGTACCAAGGCGTCAGCGCCAGTCGGTCGTCGGTGATGCGGGCGCGAATCGTGAAGCCCGTGATGTTGCTGTTGGTCGGATGGGTGGTAATACTCGTCACCTTGCCGTAGATCGACCGGAAGCTGTCGAAGGCCGGCGGGTCCGGCAGGTCGCCCCCGCCGGAGCCGATCACGTTGTCGTGGAACTCGTAGGGGCGGAATTGTGTGCCGTTTTGCACCTCGCCGGGCACCCACAGATCCTTGTCGATGAACCATTGCCCCGCCACGGCGTGCGGATCATTGACCGGCCCGGTCCAGCTCGTCACCGGCAACACCGGCGGCTTGGTCACCGGCAAACCCGGCGCGCCCAGCGCGCTTCCGCCTCCCAGCAACAACGCCGCCACTGACATCATCCCGATCGCTTTGAAGTGCATCACGTTCTGCCTCCTGTGAAAAAATCGCGGCCCGGTATGCGGTCTCTCTTCTCTCTTCACAGCCCCTGACTCCGATTCACCATCGTTTAATCTACCCCACGCTTTCCACCCCGGACAGTCCCCTATCCGTCCGTCAGTCGCAAAGGGGACACCGCCCCGCCGCACGGTTCCAGCAGATCGGCGGCAAATCCGCCCCCTCCGTTCGTGTCAACCGCAAAAACTCATCCACCACCTTCACCACCAACTCCACCCGACTGTTCACCCCCAGTTTCCGATACACCCGCTCCAAATGCGTTCGCACCGTGTGAGGCGAAATCCCCAATCGCCCCGCGATCATCAGTTCCTTGCAATCGTCAAACACGCACCGCGCGATCTCCAATTCCCGCCCGCTCAACCGCAACGACCGCCCCACCTCCCCCCACGCCCGATCCGTCAACACCTCCGCCCCCGGAATCGCCCCCGCCCCAGGCGGCGAAACATCGCCCCCGCTTTGTGAAGGTGAACCTGTTTCCACCGATGCGACCGTTTTCACTCTTGCCCGGACCATTCGACACCTGTCATTTCCGCGGCCCCGCGGTTCATATGCGTGAGTTGATCGCCTCCATTACATCCGCCGACACGCCGCGCGCCAAGACAAAAATCCCCACGCCGCGTCACCCGTCACAGCGATCCCTCGGATCGGCGAATCGCGTCGAGCATCCGCTCCAGCTCGCTGGTGATTCCAAGCTCCCCGCACCAGTGCCGAATGTAATTCCAGTCCAGAAACTCATTCTGCGTCCGAATCACATCCCGAATATCGTCGTGATCCTTTCGGCGACGCGCCCGGCTGAACCAGTGCAACTTCTGAATGATGACATCCTCAGCGGTTTGCATGTATCTCATGCGACCATCCAAATCCACCCGACACCGTCTGTCGAAACGCGAAGCATCGAACGGACCGTCCCCCAATTCAAACAGTTCGATTTTGAAAATGGGTTCTTCGATTTTTACTTCGTAGCGCGTCTTGCCGGTGATCGTCTCGAACGATGCCTGCTGATCCAGTGTAAAGCCGGTCGGCAGCAATTGGGATATCCGCTTCAAATCGTCGGATCGCAAAAGCACCACCAAATCCGCATCCTGCGTTGTGCGCGCCACGCCGAAAGCGTTGCTGGACAGCGAACCAACCAGCATGTACGGAATCTCCAGCTGTTCGATGACGTCCAGAAAGGTCTGGACAACCCCTAATTCGTCCATGGTTGGTTCTCGTTTTCCCGCGCCATCGCAAGCCATCGCTTGAGGTGTTCCCTCACTTGCGATTCATCCGCATCGGGGTACCTCGTGTGAATTCCCCCGATCATCCGCTTCTTGACCTGGCCATACAATCGCAGACCCGCCGCCACCTTCTGGCCCGGCGTCTGTCGCCGCGCCATTTCAACTCGGCGTTCCTCAATCCGTCTGGCTTGTTCTTCGATCGACTCCATAATTAACACATTATACCCGACGCCCCCCTTACCCGATCCTTTCCTTGCCCCCCATCTGCGCCCGCAGCACCGTCGGCACCGTGATTGAACCATCCTCATTCTGATACATCTCCATGATCGGTATCAATATCCGCGGACTGGCCGCCACCGTGTTGTTCAGCGAATGCGCCACCACGTTCTTCCCCGTCTCCGCATCCTTGTAACGAATGTTCAGTCGCCGGCACTGATAGTCGTACAGCCGCGAGGCCGAGTGCGTCTCGCCGAATGCGCCCGTCGGCTTGCCGTCGCTTCCGGGGGCGGGGGTGCCCCGGCTCGGCATCCAGCACTCGATATCCACCATGTCCGCGTTCTTCGGCCCCAGATCGCCCGTGCAACATTGCAACAACCGGTACGGCAACTCCAGCCGCCGCAGCAGCGTCTCCACAAACCCCATCATCTTCCTGTGCCACATTCGACTTTCCGTTTCATCGGCTTTGCATATCACCACCTGTTCGATCTTGTCGAACTGATGAATGCGGTACAGCCCCGCCGTGTCCTTGCCCGCCGATCCCGCCTCACGGCGGAAGCAGGTGCTCAGCGTCGTGTAACACCGCGGCAGCGTCGCGCCGTCGATGATTTCATCGGCGTGAAAACCCATCAGGCCGACTTCGCCCGTGCCGGTCAGCGCCAAACCGTAATCACCCGTCGGGTTGGAGATGTCATACACCTGTTCGCGCCCGCTGGGAAAGAAGCCCGTGCCGACCATCATTTCATGCCGCACCAGGTCCGCCACGCTCAGCGGCGTAAAACCGTTCTCGTTAATCATCATGTCGAACGCATACCGGAGAATCGCCTGGTGCAATCGCATTCCGTCGCCGACCAGCACGTAGGAACGCGAACCGCTGATCTTCGTGCCGCGGTCGAAATCGACCATGCCGAGTTTGGTCATCAGTTCGATGTGCGACTTCGGTTCAAAGCCGCGCTGTGCCGCGAACGGCTTGGCGGGATCGAAACTTCTTTCACTTCCGGGGGCGGGGGACCATCGGCTGATTTCGACGTTGTCGTCGCTGCCGCGACCGACCGGCACATCATCGTCCGCCGGTTGCGGCAGCTCCAGCAACAACGCATCACGCTTCGCTTCCATCTCCGCCAGTTGCTGCGAAAGCTGCTGTTCTTCAACCTTGATCTGTGTGGGCCGTTGCTGAAGGGCCGCCATCTGCCGCTGAAGCTCGGCCTGAACTTCCGGGGGGGCTTTCTTCATCTTGCCGGCAATCTGGCCGATTTCTTTGCCGATGCGGTTCTTTTCCGCCGTCAGGTCTTGCAACCGCGTCATCAGCGCCCGCACGGGTTTGTCCAGTTCGAGCAGCGCATCGACTTTCGCCGGGTCGTAGCCCTTGTTGGCGGCTCCGGTGCGGAATCGGTCGGGGTTCTCACGAAGCAGTTTGATGTCAATCATGGTGGTAATGAATCAGGGGTTGTCTTTATCAGCCGCGGCTTCCGAGCCGCGGTTCCCATATTACGCCCAAACGCCGCAATTCGCTAAGATATGCATATGGCTGGCTGGCCGGTGATATTGAATCTGACGGGGCGACGCATCGTGGTCGTCGGCGGGGGCGGCGTGGCGCTGCGCCGCGTGCGAACCCTGCTTGATTCGGGAGCCGCCCCCGAAAACATCACCGTCATCGCGCCGACGATTGGCGACGAATTGAAATCCCTGGGCATCCACTTCCGGGGGCGTCCCTATCGCACGGGTGATTGCCGGGGCGCTTTCATGGTTGTGGTTGCGACGGATGAGGTGGGCTTGAATGAATCAGTGGCTCGCGAAGCCGCAAGCGGCCAAGCCCTGGTCAATCGCGCCGATGCGCCGGACGAAGGCGACCTGTCGGTGATGGCGCATCGCCGCCGGGGGCCGGTCACGGTCGCCGTCGCCACCGACGGCGCCAGCGCCGCGGCGGCGCGTCACATCGTCGAATCCCTCGTCGCCGCCGTGGACGATGACTGGATCACGCTGCTGCGAACCGCCGGCGAGTTCCGCGTGATCGCGCGGCAACGCATCGCCGACACCACCTTGCGGCAGACGATACTGCGGCGACTGACCGATGACGCGGCGATGAGCGCACTGAAACAACACGGTGTCGCCGGGCTGCGGCAACACCTTCAGCAAGTGATGGACAACACAAATGCCTAACGACTGGCTCACCACCCTCGGATTGATCTGCGCGGCGACGAGCAGCGTCGTCGGCTTCATCGCGGCGATTCGCCGCGTCAAACGCGGCTCGTCGCAGCGCACCGAACGAAGCGCGATCCTGCTGGCGGGTTTCATCACCCTCGGTTTGTTCGTCTATCGCGCCCTGTTCATCAATCAATCGTGGGAACCGATTGAATCACACGTCGATGGTCTGCTGATGCTGACGGGTCTGCTCGCGGTGATGATCGTCTATTTGCAGTGGAAAAGGCCGTTCAGGGGGCTGGACGTGTTCGCGCTGCCGGTGCTGGTGTTTCTGACGTTGTGGGGCGTGTGCGCCAGTTGGTGGTCGTTCACGCTGTTCGACATCGGCGGCATCTGGTCGGGGCTGCACCTTTGGAGCGTCTATCTGGGCATGATTTCAGCGACCCTCACCGCCGCGACCGGCGTGATGTATCTGTTCATTCAACGTCAGCTTCGCCGGCGGGATCACGCGGCGCGTCGCATGACGATGCTGGGACGACTGGCGTCGCTGGAATCGACCGAGGGATTGATGTTGCGCGCGGCGCAGGTGACGTTCGTGTTTTTGAGCATCGCGCTGACGACGGGTTTCATCGGCAAGGTCGGTCTTTTGCCGCACAACCTGGCGAGCGTCAAGGTGTGGGGCGCGATCGCGGGATGGGCGATTTACGGGCTGGTGGTGCATGTGCGATGGAACCCGGCCTTCCGCGGAACGCGGGCGGCGATATTGAGCATCTGCGGCTTCGTCGTGCTGCTGGGCGTCATGGGCTTGTCGGTGGCGCTGGCGAAACTGGCGTCGGGGGGCAATCCGTA
>JBAYVY010000192.1:0-7161 GCA_041674345.1 Phycisphaeraceae bacterium
CCCGGCGCCCCCGGCGAGTCCCCCCCGTCGCCACCACCCCCCGATGTCGCCACGATCTCTTCCATCCACCAACTACCCGATCTGCTGCGGCAAATAAAAACGCCGCGGGTTCTAAAATGATCCACGCGGCGCCGCTCGTTTCAAATTAAGAGATCGTTCTTCACTTCCGGCGGGGGTACAGGCACATCAGCCCGCCGATGCTCATCAGCGCCATCGTCGCCGGTTCCGGTACGTTGCTCACATTCGCCGCTTCCACTTCGATCACATCATTCCCGCAACCCCAGGCCAGATGAGCGTTGATGCCCAGTTCCGTCGCGTTTGTCAGATCGCTCAGATTCACCGTGTATTGAATCAGGTATGTATCGGCTTCGTTCGCATAGCTGTGCGTATCGGTTTCGATCACACCCGACGCGATCGGCGTCAAACCCGCCGCCGCCTGCCACGGACCGGCCACATCCTCCACCTTCGCGTCCGGGCCGTAATCATTCGCCGCCAGCGTGTTGTTGCCCAGGTAGCTGTGATCGTCCGACTGAAGTTGGAGCAGATTCGATGCATCGCCCGCGGCGATGACATCGCCCGCCGTGTAACCGCGCGCCGCTCCGCCGCTGCTTGTGTCCTGCGTCACCACCACATATCTCACGCCGTTCACATTCAGCATCAGATCGCCCAGATACCATGTCCCGCTCGCTTGCGCGACCATCGGCGAACTGGTGACCACCAATACCTGAAGCTGCCTGGCGGCCGTGACCCGCAGGTGCATCTCTTCCAGATCAAACAACTCGCCCGTGCTTCCGCCGGGACTCGGCAAATGCCCGACGTTCGGATAATTGATCGGCGAATAATTGTTCGAGATCGTGCTGTACGTCTGATGCGGCGAATCGGCATACTGACCGTTCGTCTGCGAAAAAGGCGTGATCCCCCAATCCGTCACCGTTCCGTTCACATCCACCAACGATGCGAACGAAGAACCAGCGGCGGCGAACACGACGAATACGATGATGATCGAAAACGAGCGGGTGAGGCGAAACATGAAAAGTCTCCTGTGCAATAAAGGGATTCGCAAAGGAGACTGTGGGTCAGTGGCTTGGAGTGTCTTCGTTCAAACTTTTTAGGCAGGCGGCGAGACCTGCGATCGCGATTGCTGAATCACAAAGCGAACCCCGTGCCACAATCCGCAACCGCGCCCCCGTCGCTGACAATCCGCGTTTTTCCCGCGAAAACCCCGTGTCCGCCTGTGACGACTGTAACGCCTGCGCCCCCGCGCCGCTTCCCCGCAACACCCGCCGTCGCGCCGCATCCCCAAATCAACACGCGCCCGGCTTGCCCGCCACCGGCCTCACCAACAACTTCCGCAGCACCGCCAGCAACGTTCCCGGTTCTGTCAGATAATTTTCGGGCGGCCGATAATAAATCCTGGCCGGCGATTCCTCCGTCGGCGCATCGACCAACCTCACACTTCCGGGGGCGTTCTCCAACATCGCATACACCTCCGTCACCCGCCGCGTCGTGAAGATCAGATCGTGTTCGTGCAACCTCAATGACTCCACCCCCGCCATCGCCAACGCCAGCCGAATCTCCGCCAACCGCATCCCCAACCCCCCCGCCGCCGGCAGCGGACCATATGCGTCCGCCGTCGCACGCTCGATCCGCTCCAATTCCCCGAAATCCGACGCCCCGCCGATCCGCCGGTACACTTCCATTCTCGCCTTCGCCGACGGAATGTACGACTTGGGCAATTGCCCCGTGATTCCCAGCTCCAAATGCACCTCCGCGCCCATCGCACGCGGCTGCTCCCGCTTCAGTCGCGCCGTCGCCTCCTCCAATAACTGGCAATACATCTGATAACCCACCGTCGCGATATGCCCCGACTGCTCCGGCCCTAATATGTTCCCCACCCCGCGTATCTCCATGTCCCGCATCGCTATCTTGAACCCCGCCCCCAACATCGAATACTGCTCGATCGCCCGCAATCGTTTGGCCGACACATCGCTCAGCGACCGCGTCTCCGGCAACAGCAGATAACAATAAGCGCGATGTTTGTAACGACCCACTCTTCCACGCAATTGATGCAATTCCGCCAAACCGAAAATATCCGCGTCGTGAATGAACATCGTGTTGGCCGTCGGAATGTCGATCCCCGATTCGATGATCGTCGTACTCACCAGCACGTCCGCCTTGCCTCGAATGAACTTCAGCATCACATCTTCCAGTTCATGCGCCTTCATCTGTCCATGCCCGACGATGAACCTCGCCTCCGGCACAAGCTGCCGCAACTGATCCGCGAACGAAATAATGTCATGCACCCGATTATGCAGGAAAAAACACTGCCCGCCGCGGTTCAGCTCCCGCAATATGGCATTACGCACCCGCTTGCGGTCGAACGGAATCACCTCCGTCACAATCGCCCGCCGATCCGCCGGGGGCGTCGCCAGCGAACTGATGTCCCGCAACCCCAGCAGCGCCAGGTGCAGCGTGCGGGGAATCGGTGTGGCTGACAACGTCAGCACATCCACCGTCAGCCGGAAACGCATCAGCTTGCTCTTATGTTCCACGCCGAACTTTTGCTCTTCGTCGATGACAACCAGCCCCAAATCCTTAAAAGTGACATCGTCGCTTAAAATGCGATGCGTGCCGATGACGATATCCACATGTCCCGCCGCCAGACCCGCGATGGTCGTGTTGTTTTCCGATCCGGTTTTGAACCGGCTCATCGACTCCACGCGCACCGGGTAATCCGCCATGCGCTGGCGGAAAGTGCGCTCATGCTGCTCGCACAGCACGGTGGTCGGACACAGCACCGCGACCTGCTTGCCGCCTTCCACGGCCTTGAACGCGGCGCGGATCGCCAGTTCCGTTTTGCCGAACCCCACATCCCCGCAGATCAGCCGATCCATCGGCCGATCCGTCATCATGTCCCGCTTGATCTGCTGCATCCCCGCCAACTGATCCTCGGTTTCCTCGTAGGGAAACTCCTCCTCAAACCGCGTCATCCACGGCGTGTCGTCCGGGTAGCGAATCCCCGGCTGCGAGGCGCGCACCGCCTGCACCGCAAGCAACTGGGCCGCCAAATCCTTCACCGACTCCGCGACCGCTTCTTTCTGCGTTTTCCAGCGTTTTCCGCCCAGCTTGCTCAGCGGCGGCTTGCCCGAAAACCCGCCGATATACTTCTGCACCAGGTCGATCTGTGACACCGGAACGTGCAGCAGCGCCCGATCCGCGAACTCCAGCGTCAGGTACTCCTCACCCTGCCCATCCCTGGTCATCGTGCGAAGTCCCCGGAACACGGCGATGCCGTGTTCGCAATGCACGACATATTCACCGACGTCGATATCGAAAAACGTCCGCCCCCCCTCCGGCGTGACTCCGGTGACACGGCGCATCCGCCGGCGGGTCGCGTACCGATGAAACAACTCGTGATGCGGGACGAGGAGGAAGGGAAGGGACTGAGGGGGGGAAGAGAGGGACTGAGGGGGGGAAGAAAGGGACTGAGGGACTAAGGGACTGAGGGACGAAGGGAAAGAGGCGAAGCCGATTTCGGCTTTTTCCCCCATTCCCTTATTCCCTAAGTCCCTTATTCCCTCATTCCCAATTTTCCACGCGAACCCCCGGAACAGATACCCCAGTTCCAATGCGATTCCGGGGGCCTGCTCCGGCGCGAATTGCGCAAGCAGTTCCGCCAGTCGTTGCTTTTCCGCTTCTTTGGAGCAGAGGACGAACACCTTTTGCGTGCGCGACAATTCCGCCAGTTCCGCGATGGCTTCTTCTGACTTTTCCGAGAAGTTATGCAATCGTTCAATCGGAAGGATTATGGAATCATCCAGGTTTTGCGCGGCGAACTGGCTGACTTCGAGGCACGCCAGACGGTGCATGGCCTGAAAGACGTTGGGGGGCGAATAGATGCCGCGTGCGTCGGTGAGGCGTTCGTAGTACCCGCGGGCCTGCTCGGCGATTTCGAGCGTTTCGTGCATCACCACGATGGTTTGCCTGTCCAGCAGCGACCAGAAGCCGGTGGTTTCGTCAGCGGCCTGGATCGTTTCGGTGTTGGCGCTGATGAGGCGGACGGATTCAAGTTTCCGCCCGGACGCCATTGAATCCAGGTCGATTTCGCAAAGGGCGTCGATCTGATCGCCGAAATAGTCCAGACGGACGGCGGGGGAATTGCCGGGTGGGAAGATGTCGAAGATGCCGCCGCGCACGGCGAATTGACCGGGTTGTTCGACGACCTCGGCCCGGTCGTACCCGGCGGCGTCCAGCCAGGCGGCGAGATGGCCCTGCGGCAGTTCATCGCCCCGGCGGATCAGGCGCATGACTTGCCCCATCGCGCCGGGTTGAGGGACGGATTGCATCAATGCCTGCACGGGGGCGACGATCACCGGCGGCTGCCGCCCGTCGGCGACCCGGCCGACCAGCGCCAGACGATCGGCGAGCAGCTCAAGGGAGACATTGGTTTCACCCGGCATGACTTCAAGGGCGGGGAACACCGCGGGTTCGAGTTCATCGAACAAACGCAGATCATCGGCGGCCTCGTCGGCGTCATCGAGATGCGCCACGACCAGCAGCACGGGGCGATTGACGCGCTTATGAATCGCGCCAGCGAGCAGGTGTGTGCCGGACCCCCACGACCCGGCGGCGTTCAAAGGTTTGCCCGGTGCCAGCCGCGCGATCAAGGCGTCGATGACCGGGTCGTGAAGCAGGTTGTCAAGCCAGGGATGGGTCATGTCGTTTTCAGCGCGCAAGCACATGCCTCGCGGAAGCCATTCCAGCGGGGTCAATCGGATTTTCGATTTTTGATTTGTGATTTTCGATTTGAAGAGGCGGAACCGGTGCGGAATCCTAAATCGAAAATCGAAAATCGAAAATCGCAAATCATGTCGTGGACCGAACCGATGCGTCAATGCGCAGAACGGCGGGCGTGACCTGCGGGATCGGCAGGTTTTCGTAATCTTCATTTTCCACGCCCCCGCCCCCGGAAGCGGCCCCGAAGGTGCCCCCGGAAGCGGCGACGGCGTCGGCGGTGGACTGGAGCGGCGAGCCGAGATCGGGCACGTCGTCAAGTTGCCGGACCACGGCGATTTCGTCGCAGTTGTCGTGCTTGGGGCAGCGGATACATTCGCTCCACACTTTCATCGGCAGCGAGCGGCGATCGACGAGCGAAAAGCCGCAGTGTTCAAAGAAGACACGTTCGTAAGTGAGGGCGAAGATATTGTGGACGGCCAGGCGGCGGGCTTCGTCGATGAGGGCTTCGACCAGTTGTTTGCCAAACCCTTTGCCGCGGGCTTCGGGGGCAAGCGCCAGGCCGTACACTTCGGCCCAGTTGGCCCAGAGGACGCGGAGACCGCCGACGCCGACGACCAAGCCGTCGTCGAGTTGGACGATGCGATAGTCGCGGATGCGTTCGTACAGTTCGGCCGGTGAGCGGTGGATCATCAGGCCGCGCTCGGCGTAGTTGTTGATGATACGCACCATGTACGGGACATCGGAGATCGTGGCGGGACGAATCATGTTGTGCGAATTATAGCGATGAAAGGCGGGGAAGTTGCGAACGCGAAGCCGCAAGCGGCGGTCAGCCGGTTGCTCGCTGAATCAGCGGTTGAACGCCGGCGTGGGAGAAGAGATATTGGGGATTGAAGACCTTGGTGCCGATGGCGAAACGGGTGGCGCCGGCGGCGCGGTAGTCGTCGATGTCGGCGGGAGTGGTGATGCCCCCGCCGCCGATGATGAACAGATCGTCGCACTGATCGGCGGCGAGCCGGCGAATGTCGCGGATACACTGGAGGGCGACGGGTTTGAGGGGCTTGCCGCTGATGCCGCCGGCGGGAACGGGCAGTGTGTTGCAACAGTGGTAGCAGCGTAAACCGGCCTGCATGGATTGTGCGAACAGATCGTGATAGTTGACCGGCGGAAGTTTGACGACCCCCGGAACCGGAAGTTTTGCGGCGTGAGTGAACAGGTCTTGCGGCCAGTCGATTTGGCCGACGTTGGGGCAGGACATGTTCAGCTCGATGCCGAGGGGTTTGAGTGCGGCGGTTTTTTCGAGGAGCGTGTACCAGTCGGAGTCGGTGAAACCGTGGATGGAGACGAGTTTGTCGGCGAGGTTGATTTTGCCGGAGCGGGCGCGTGCGATGAGCCAGTCGATGCCGGGGTTTCGCAGGCCGATCTGGTTGACCCAGGCGCGGAGGCGGGGGTAGTAGCGGACGGTTTTGAGGATGCGGATGACGCGACCGGGGCGAGCGGCGGCGGTGAATGTGCCGAGTGTGGGGGTGGTGCCGGCGGGCTGAATGTAATTGCCGAACGGGGCGGAGATGATGAGGGGTTGAAGATCGGGAAGGGCCATGCTGGATATTGTAGCGAAGAAACATCGGATCGATCAAAAACCAAGCCCGCCCGCCGTCCCCGCCGGGATCATTCATCCGGACGCCGTTCGCCTTCCTAACTAACCCCGTCCCCGTTTCATTGCTCCTCCAAGCGAAAAGTAGAACGTCCCTCTATCCCGCCTGCGGAGGAAAACCCCCGAATATCGTACCTGTCCCGCCTTCTTGTCTCACGCTTCGCGGTCGTCCAGTCATCGAAAATCATCCTGACACCTCCCTCCTTTTAAATCCGCGCATAATTCAGGACGTTATCTATTACGGTGATGAACTTTCGCCAGATTTTTCCATTTTTGAAATAATGGAACGAATGGCTTCGATCATCCTGCGCTTATTTTCGTCCTTTTGAAACCCATTGAGAATGCGATTCGTTTCTTCCGTATGATTCTTGAGAAGTTCCACATATTGCGCGAAAACAAATCTGGATAAAGGATCAGCTCGAACGTAAGGATACCCTCCCGGCGGCGCTTCATCGGTCGGATTGTATCTCAACAGTACCTTGATCTTGTTTGGGATATTTTCGCCTTGCTGATACTCCTCTCGCACCTCAAGAAACGTCTTGGACTGCTCAATGACCATGGCGGTAAACGTTCCCGCGAGATCGCCCGCCTTCTTTTGTATTCGGCCCGAAATGGCTTTCAGTTCCTCCATGTCAACCTCGCTGGTCGAACATATGCCGCTCAAAGCCGACGCACGAATCTTGTCCACCGGGGATTCCAGATATTGGTCGAGCAATTTTCGCTGGTCGGGTATGGCGGAGATCGCCAAGGCGGCTTCGCATCGGGTTTCCGGA
>JBAYVY010000193.1:0-7151 GCA_041674345.1 Phycisphaeraceae bacterium
CCGTGAGGATCGTGTTCGTCCCGCCTTCCAATGCGAGAAACGAACCGCCCGCGCCGTCGCTGATATACAGATCGTTGCCCGCCACCGTCAGGTCTTCGGCACCGGTCGATTCGTTGCCCGCCGTCAGCAGCGCGTCGGTGTAAAAAGTCCGGCTCGTGTGCTGCGATCCGCCGGTCGAAATCGATCCCGATGCGTTGAGGTTGCCTTCCAGATTCACCTCGCTGGTCGCTTCCGCCGTCGTCAACGAACCCAGCGGAATGTTCAGGTTCCCCAGCGCGCCGGTCGCCACGTTGAAGTTCTGATCCACCCCGTAGCCCTGCACCATCGCGCCCGATTCCGTGGCCAGATCGTTGTCGCTGTTCAGTGAAAACTGCCCGTCGCGTGTGTAGAACCGGCCGTCGCCCTGATCGACGATGAAAAAGCCGTTGCCTTCGATCGCCATGTTCGTGTTGAAACCCGTCGAGCGAATCCCGCCGTTGTTGAAGTTCGTCTGTACACCCGCGAACCGTGTGCCTAACCCCACCTGCAACGGATTGGTTCCGCCCGTCGATTGACCGTCCGGCGGGGAACCGGCGCTCAAGTTCTCCAAAAACTGCGTGGCGAACAACGCCTGACTCGCCTTGAAGCCCGGCGTGTTCACGTTCGCAATGTTGTTACCCACCACGTCAATCGCGCGGGAGTTCGCGTTCAAGCCCGTCAACGCCGTGTAAAATGATCCTGTGACTGCCATGATAATGCTCCGTGTCTCAAGGCGGCTTCAGTCGTTCCACCGCCCCAGGCGTCCCCGATCTCTCAGGGGCCGGCCCGTGGTTAAACCGTTGCTTGCTCCGATGCGCCCTTCGTGGCGCTGTTCGTCGCGTTGTTCACCCATACCGTCGAATCAATCTGCGTCACGATGCCCTGGCGCATCCGCTGTTCGCTCAACGCGGTAATCACCGTGCGGTTGCGAATGTTCACAATCAGCCCCAGCCGATCCATCAGCATCAGCGATTCATTCGCGCCCTTCGACGCCGCGCGATCCGTCGCCTCTTCCAACGCCCGCATCTGACCTTCATCCAACGACACGCCCATCTGATCCAGTCGCTGCTGCGCATGCCCCGAAATCCTCACCGGCTCGCCCCCGCCCCCGGAAGTTTCCGCCTCGGCGTTGCGCAGTATTTCGTCGAAGCTCTGCTGCTCGATCGGCGAGCGTGGCTGAACCCGCGGCACGGGCGTCCCCGCCGGTCTCACCGCCGGTTCCAACATCCGCATCAATTGTGCCGCTTCACTGCCCATCACATCCGTTCCTTACTGACCGCTCATTCAGTTCGTCGCGCCGCTCAGCGCGTCCAGATTGGAAATACCCGACACGTTGTCCATCAGCATTTCGCTGCCGTTGTCCAGTTGCAACAGTACGCCGTCGCTGGTCACTCGCACCGCCGTCACCAGTCCGCTGGTGTTCGTGCTCGTCTGATCCACGCCCGCCACCAGTTTGCCGATCAGGTTCCCCGCCGCCGCGATCTGGTTTTGCGTCACCAGCGCCTTGAGCTGATCCTGCAACGATGTCTGGCTCTCGATGCTGCGAAGCGAACTGATCTGCTCCATCAGCTTCGACGTGTCCTGCGGGTCCAGCGGGTCTTGCTGCTGCAATTCCTCAATCATGATCTTGATGAAATCCGTCGAACTCATGTCCGCGAAACGATTGGCGCCCGTGGTCGCCGAACTGCTCGAACCGCCTGTGATGCTGCTGACCGCCATGATCCACCTGTCCTTTCTTTACGCCACCAGGTTCAGCAATTCACGCTGAAAACCGGGGCTTGTGCCTTGATTCTGTCCGGGTTGCCGCCGGCCCGGTGATCGCCCGCCATCACCCATCCAGCCCCGGCTTCGACCGTCCGACGCCGACTGATTCATCTGTTGCTGCGCCGATCCGAAATGCGCCCCCTGCCCCGGTCCGACCGGCATCGGCAGCGGCGACGGCCCCTGCACGTTCAACTGATCCACGCTCAATCCCACCCGCTCCAACGCCGATCGCAGCGCGTGCATCTGACCTTCCAGCAACGAACTCACCGTCGCGCTCGACGCCTCGAACGTCGCCGACAACGTCGGCCCGTCCATCCGCACCGCGATCCGCAACGCCCCCAACTCCGGCGGGTTCAACCGCAACGTCACCGTCCCCCCGTGACCACTTCCGGGGCTTCTTCCGGGACCGGGGCCGGTGGCGCTCATCGTCCGCACACTTCCCAACGCCTGCTGCAATACCTGCTGTGCCTCCGCATCGCTCAACGTCGTCGTTCCCGCGCCGGCGCCAGCCGCATTCGCATGCGCCGTCAACAAAACCGTCGGCGTATTCGTCCCGGCATGACCCGCCGGTGCCGACGCCGACACGTCCGTCTCCGTCGCAACACCCGCCGACTGCCCCGCGTTCACGCCAATCCATTTGTCCGCATCCTCCGTCCGATCTTCCATCGCCCGCACCTGTTGATTCGTCCCCGCCGCCGCGTTCACCGCCCCCCGCACCGCCGCCCCCGGTGCCGTCTGTTGTTGTTGCTGCGGTTGCTCCGCCTCTCCCGCCGCTTGCGGCTTAGCACCGCCCGCATCCCGCTCCATCCCCCGCCGCCTCGCATCTTCCCGCTTCAAAATATCCAACCGCGCATCCTCCGCCCGCCCGCCCGCCGCTTGCGGCTTCGCGTTCGCCACATCCCGATCCGCCTTCGCCCCCTGTTCCTCCGCGATCACCGCGGTCTGTATCTGCGACCGCGACTGTGACTGTGCATCCGTCGCCTTCAATTCCTCCTGCCCGACAGGCCGCGATTGCGATGCTTCCGCAACTTCCGGGGCCGCAGTCGCCTCCGCCGCTTGCGGCTTCGCGTTCCCCAGTTCCCCACCACCCGTCTTCGCCTCCCCGATTCGCGCCGTAACTTGCTCTCCCGCATTCTTTCCCCCCGCGTTCTCCGCATCTCCCCCATCACCCTCCGACTTCGCCTTCACTTCCGTCCGCCGCTCTTGCGCCGCGACACCCGCCGCCGCTCCTGTTTCCGGGGGCGCCGTCACGTCTCCACTCGCATCCGCATTCACATCCGCGTCCGCATCCGATTCTCCCTCACCCCGCTTCTTCACCTCTACATCGCCGGCCCGATCCCTCTCCACTCTCGCATCATCCTCCGTTTTCCCCTTCGACAAACGCGCCGACGGCGCGGCCTCCGCCGCGCCGCCTTGCGCTGACTGCGATGTCCGCGTCAACGACGCGAACAACTGTCCAAACGCATCCGGCTCCGCCGATTGCGCGCTCTTGCTGTTCCGGGCGCTGTCATTGCCCAGCGACAATTGCCGAAGTGTCGTATTATCGACTTTCATCCAGCATGCTCCACTTGTTTGACCAACTCGCTGCCTCGCGCCCGCAACCGCTCCGTCAATTCCACCGCCCGCGCCACCGTTCCGGCGTCCGCGCCGAATTCCTTCAACACCCCCGCCGCCTTGCGCGGCTGCATCGCCTCCAAATACGCCACCACCTCCTCCGTCTTCCCCCTCGTCATCAAATCGTCAAACATCGCCCGCACCTGCTTGGCCGGCAACGATTCATACAACGCCACCGCCTTCTTGAATCCCGCGTCGTTCAATCGCTTCTCCATCTCGTCCAGCCGGACCGTCAGTTCCGTCCGCGCCGTCAGCAATTCGCTCTTCTCCCGTTCCATCCGTGTCCGGGTCAGCATCAGATTGTCCGACAGCGATTTGATGTCCTGCCGCGTCCGCTCCAGTTGCCGCAACAGCAATTCATTGCGTTGCTGCTCCTCCACCAGCCGCTCGGCCGCGCTGCCCGATCCGTCCAACCCGCTCAATCGCGCCTGCGTCTGGGCCTGCGTTTTCAATTCCTCCGCCTTCTTCGTCTCTTCCTCTTCCCTGGCCTTCTCCTGTTCCAGCGTCGGCGAAAATATCGCCGCCACCTTGTCCACCCGCGCCCGGTTCATCCGGTGCGTGCCGATCAGCCAGCCCAACAATCCCGCCGCCGCCAGCACATTGATGATCGCCACCCCCGCCGCGATTTTGAATAGCGTCTTCATGCCGCCTCCCCGCTGTTCATCCGACGCACGTGTCCCTGCGTCGCCAGTTCATCCAGTTGCGCCGTCTCCCGCCGGTCCTGTTCGTGCTTCCAACGCCTGAACTGCTTGTCCTTCAGCAACTCCACCGCCTTGCGCTGCTTCATCGCCTCCACCAGTTCCACCCTCGCCTTTTCGATCCGCCGGTTCAATTCCACCATCCGAAATCCGATCTGCTGCGCCCGCACCGCCACCTGCGCCACATGGATCGCATGGGTCCGTATCCGCGGCACGTCCACCCGCCCCGTCAACGCCCGCCCCATCAACTGCTTGTCATCCCGAATCGTCTCCTGATGCCTCCGCAATTCGTTCTCCAATATCATCCGCTCGCGCATCCCCATCGCCAGCGCGCGCTGCGCCTCATCCTCAATCATCTGACGATGCTTCAAAAGCGGTTCAAGTTGAAATTCAAATCGTGCCATGCTTCAGTTCCGTGTTCTTGATTTCCGATTTCCGATTTCCGATTTGTCCGATCTCGTTCATCGCTCCCGTGTCACTTCAAATCAAAAATCGCAAATCAAAAATCTCATCTCACCCTTCCCTTCGCCTGCTTCGCCAACTTCTCCGCCGTCCGGCCGATCTCCATCGCCACGCCCAGCAACTTCTCCCGGTTCTCCGCGAACGTCGGCTTCTCATCCATCGTCTGCGCCAACATCTCCAGAATCCCCGGTCGCATCGCGATCGCCAGATCGTTCTCCGGGTTCGCGCCGTGCGCATATGCCCCGATGTTCACCAAATCCTCCACCTGCCGGTACAAACTGCTCAAACGCAACGCCTCCCGCCTGCTCGCCTGATGCGCCTTGTCCGTCACCTCGTTCGACAACCGGCTCACCGAATCCAGCACGTCAATCGCCGGGTAATGCCCGCGATTGGCCAACTCACGCGACAAAATCACGTGCCCGTCCAGTATCCCCCGACACGCATCCGAAATCGGCTCGGTCATGTCGTCCCCCTCCACCAATATCGTGTAAAAGCCCGTGATCGATCCCTCCGTCGTCCGACCGCATCGTTCCATCAGCGTCGGCAACATCGCGAACACGCTCGGCGTGTACCCCTTCGTCGCCGGCGGCTCGCCCGCCGCCAACCCGATCTGCCGCTGCGCCTGACAGAACCGCGTCACCGAATCCATGAACAACACCACCGCCAAACCCTGATCCCGGAAAAACTCCGCCACGCTCAACGCATAAAACGCCGCCCGCGTCCGCAGCAGCGCCGGGTCATCCCCCGTCGCCACCACCACCACCGACCGCGCCAATCCTTCCTCACCCAGACTGTGCCGCAGAAAATCGTTCACCTCACGCCCGCGCTCACCGACCAGCGCGATCACCGACACATCCGCATCGGTCCCGCGCACGATCTGACCCAGCAGCGTGCTCTTGCCCACCCCAGGCCCGGCGAATATCCCCAACCGCTGACCCCGCCCCACCGTCAACATCGTGTCAATCGCGCGCACCCCCGTGCCCAACGGCTGATCGATCGGCACCCTCGACAGCGGCTTGAGCGGGTCCGGCATCAACGCCCGCCCCACCGTCTCACGCACCGCGCCCTTCCCGTCAATCGCCTCGCCCAGCGGGTTCACCACCCGACCCAGCAACTCATATCCCACCGGAACCATCGCCGCCGATTGACGACCCACCACCGCGTCCCCCCGCCGAATCCCCGTCGTGAAGCCCAGCAACATCACAATCGTCTGATCGTGATCGAACCCCACAATCTCTCCCACCAAAGGCCCCTGCCCCGCGCGAACCTCCACCATCGCCCCCACCGGCAGCGGCAAATCATCCACGCGCACCGTCAGCCCGCGCACCTGGCTGACCGTCCCCGTCAGCTCCATCGGCTGCACGCGTTCCAGCGTCGATATGACATCCGTGAAAATCATTGTCCCGCTTCCCCCTTCGTCCCTTCGTCCCGATGTCCCTTCGTCTCTCCGTCCCTCTTCTCACCCACTTCGTCCCTTCGTCCCCCCGTCCCTTCGTCCCTTCCCCGATCCGGCAAAATCGCTTCCACGATCCGCTCCAATTGCGTCTCCAGCGTCGCATCGACGCGGCCGGTGCCCGTGGTCAGCACGCATCCGCCGCGCCCGATCGTCGCGTCGTCCGCCAGTTTCACGTGTTCGAGTTTCGCATAGGTTCGCACCAACTCCGGCAGCGCCTCTTCGATCAACGGGCGATCTTCCGGGTTCACACGGATCGTCAAATCCGCGGGCCGAATCACATGGTCCACCGCCGCCGCCACCTGCTCCACCACCACCGTCGCGTCCACACGCGGCACGCGCCTGACCACCTTCTCCGCCACCACCAACGCCAACTCCAACACCGACTGTTTCGCGTCCAGCACCATCCGCCTCCGCTCGGCGTCCCATTGTTCCCCCACCGTGATGAACGCCTGCTGCAATTGCGACAACTTCTCCGCGTTCTGATTCAACGCCTCGGCATGACCCGTCTTCCGTCCCGCCGCCATGCCTTCCAGATGGCCCGCCTCGAATCCCTGCCTGCGGCCGATCTCCGCCGCGCCGTCGATCAACCGCTCCGCCTCGGCCCGCGCCGCCGCCAGCACCTGATCCGCCTCCGCGCGCGCCCGCGCCTTCAGCCGATCCGCCTGCTGACGCAAATCACCCAAATCCAGCACCACGGCCTCGTGGGCGATCCGATCCGCGTTCTGTTCCTTCATCAACGCCATGAGTCATTTCCGGTTTGTGATTTTCGATTTTCGATTTTCGATTTAATCCATCGCAGCGGCTCTGCCTCTTAAATCGAAAATCACAAATCGAAAATCGAAAATCTCTACACGATCACATCGTTCCCGCCGCCGCCTCGACCGGCGATGATGATCTCGCCCGCTTCCTCCAACCTTCGCACCACATCGACGATCCGCTGCTGCGCCGCTTCCACGTCGCTCACGCGCACCGGGCCCATGTATTCCATGTCTTCCTTGATGAGTTCCGCCGCGCGTTCCGACATGTTCTTGAAAATCTTCGTCTTCAACTCCTCGCTCGCCGTCTTCAACGCCAGCGCCAACTCGTCGTTATCCACTTCCTTCAACACCGCCTGAATGCCCTTGTCGTTCACCTGCAAA
>JBAYVY010000194.1:0-7086 GCA_041674345.1 Phycisphaeraceae bacterium
CATCCCCAGCCGGTCCCGTTCCTTGAGATTCATTCGAAGTGTCTCCATATGGGGACACTTCTACCTGAGTCCGATGGGGACATTTCTATCTGAGTTCCTACAACTTTTCTCTACCATTCGACCCCATAAGCCAATATGACTATAATCTGGGGCTTTCTCCGCCCCCGGACCCCGCCCCCCGGCCAAGGATCGTCCATGTTGCGTAAGTTCCTGATGAGCAAGATTCACCGCGCCACCGTGACGCACTGCGACGTGGATTACGTCGGGTCGATCACCATTGACGCCGACCTGCTCCGCGTCACCGGCATCCGTCCCAGCGAATGCGTCCTGGTCGCCGATTGCGACAACGGCAACCGCTTTGAAACCTACGTCTTCGAGGGTGAATCCGGCACCGGCGTCATCGGCGTCAATGGGGCCGCCGCGCTGCTTACCGCCGTCGGTCACAAACTCATCATCTGCGCCTTCGCCCAGCTCCAGTCCCACGAGATCGACGCCCACCAGCCCCGCATCGCCATCGTTGATGACCAAAACCGCATCACGCAAACCCTGCGATACAACCGCCAGATCAGCGAACAGGCGGGAGCGAGGGATTAGGGGAAGAGGCAAAGCCGGCTTTGCCTCTTCCCCAGCCCCCGCCCCTTCTTTTCCGATACAATCGGCGCATCGGGCGATTAGCTCAGTTGGCTAGAGCGCCTCCTTTACACGGAGGAAGTCGTGGGTTCGAGTCCCTCATCGCCCATTGAATCCGCAACCTTTGACGAACTGAACCGCCTTGGCAGGTTTCAAATCCATACTCCAACTGTTCCGATCCACCAGCCCGGTCGCGCCGCCCGGTTCCTTCACGCTGGACGAATCACCACACGTCGGCGAATTGTTCGGTGCCGACCAACTGGCTCGTCATGCACGACACGTCGCCGAGTCGCACATCGTCGGCGATGCCGCCGGCCCCGAATCGCTCCTGCCCAAACTGCGTGATGACGACCGCGTCATCCGTGAAACCTGCAAGCTGCTGTCCGATGCGCTGGCGAGCAACCTGCGCCTCGCGCCCGCCGCCGAGTGGCTTCTTGACAACGCCTACCTCATCGAAGAACAGATCGTGCTGGCGCGGCACCACCTGCCCCGCGATTACAGCTTGCAACTGCCCCACCTGCTCCAAGGCCCCCGCGCGGGCTTGCCGCGCGTTTACGACATCGCCGTCGAACTGATTTCACACACCGACGGTCGCTTCGATGAAAACGATCTGTCTCATTTTCTCGCCGCATACCAGCAAGTCACCGTCCTTCGCCTGGGCGAACTGTGGGCCGTTCCGATCATGGTGCGACTGGCGCTGGTCAACAGCATCCGCCACGTCGCCCATCGCCTGGCGCATAATCGCCGCCAGCGCGACCTGGCGGCGCGCTGGGCCAAGCGATTCATCGACCTGGCGAAGAATGATCCGAAAAAGCTCATCGTCGCGCTGGCCGACCTGGTCACCGCCGATCTGCCGATGACCCGCCCGTTCGTTTCCGAGCTGACCATCCGTCTTCAAGGCCGGCATCCCTCGCTGGGGCTGGTGATTCAGTGGCTGGAACACGAACTGGCCGATCAGGGCCGCGGCATTGAACAGGTGTTGCACAGCGAAAGCCAGGCCGCCGCGTCGGACCAAGCGTCCATCGCCAACAGCATCACCGGCTTGCGCAGCGTCAGTTCCGTCGATTGGGCGAAGTTCATCGAAACCCACAGCGCTGTCCATGTCGCGCTGCGCGACGATCCCGCCGCCGTGTATGCCCGGATGGACTTCCACACCCGCGACGCCTATCGCCACGTCATCGAACAACTGCGCCATCGCTGCGATCAAACCGAACAGCGGATCGCCGAACACGCCGTCGCGCTGGCGCGACAGGCCCGCGAAATCAACGCCGACGACCCCCGCCTCTCGCATGTCGGTTACTACCTGATCGGCGACGGTCGCGTCCGACTCGAAAATCGCCTCGGCTATCGTCCGACCTGGGGCGAACGGTTCCGTCGAAGTTGCAAGCGACATCCCGCCCCGCTCTACGCCGGCTCCATCGCACTGCTCTCGCTTCCGATCGCCGCGCCGATCATTGACTGGGCCGTCGCCGCCGACACGCCCGCCCCGATGCTCGCCGCCGTCGCCGCGCCGTTGTTGCTGCTGGTCACGCAATGCGCGATCGCGCTGGCGAACCGGCTGGTCACCGCCGTCATCCCGCCCCGCATTCTGCCGCGGATGGACTACTTCGACGCCGTGCCCGACGATCGGCGAACCGTCGTCGCAATCCCCGCATTGCTGACCAGCCGCGAACAGGCGCGTGAACTGGCCGACGCCCTTGAAGTGCGATATCTGGGCAATCGTGACCCGACCTTCAGTTTCGCGCTGCTCACCGATTTCCCCGATGCTCCGACCGAAACGCAGCCGGATGACGACGCCCGGCTCGCCGAGGCCGTCGATGCCGTTCGCCGGCTGAACGACAAATACGATCGCGCCGGTTCGCCGTTCTTCCTCTTCCATCGTCCGCGCCGCTGGAACCCGTCCGAGGGCGTCTGGATGGGCCGCGAACGCAAGCGAGGCAAAATCACCGACTTCAACCGCCTGCTCGCCCACGACGACCGCACGCCCTTCTCCGTCATCGAAGGCGACCCCACCCGCCTGCGCGGCACGCGATACGTCATCGTCCTTGATTCCGACACGCAACTGCCCCCGCAATCCGCCTGGAAACTCGTCGGCACGCTCGCCCATCCGCTCAACGAAGCGCACATCGACCCCGACCGCCGCATCGTCGATCGCGGCTACGGTCTGCTCCAGCCCCGCGTCTCCTGTTCCCTTACCGGCACAAGTCGCTCGCGCTACGCCCGCCTGTTCTCCGGCGACACCGGCATCGACCCCTACACCCGTGCCGTCTCCAACCTCTACCACGATCTTTTCGACAATGCCTCCTTCATCGGCAAGGGCATCTTCGATGTCCGCGCTTTCGATGTCTGCCTCGCCGACCGCTTCCCCGACAACACCATCCTCAGCCACGATCTGCTGGAGGGCTGCTACACCCGCTGCGGGTTTGTCAGCGATGTCGAACTCATCGAAGACCACCCCGCCCGTTACACCGCCGACATGGCGCGCCGCCACCGCTGGGTGCGCGGCGACTGGCAGATCATGCGATGGTGCTTCGCCCGTGTACCGGGCCGGTGGCGTATTTCCGACAACTTGCGCCGCAGCATCCTGCCCATCGCCGTCGTCACCCTGTTCGCCGTCGCATGGCTGGTCATGCCACGCCCGCTTGGTTGGACGCTCATCGCGCCGGCGTTGATCCTGTTGCCCGCCGCGGCGAACGCCTTCGTCGCCTTGCTGCGAAAGCCCGAACGTTCCCGCTGGCCCCTGCATCTTCGCCGTGAATCCCAAAGGCAACTGCTCCAGTTTTCGCAGGTCGCGTTGTCGCTGGTGTTCCTGCCTTTTGAAGCCGCGAACCATCTCGACGCCATCGCCAAAACATGCTGGCGAAAACTCATTTCCCATCGTCATCTGCTCCAGTGGCAAACCGCCGACGACGCCGATCGCAGCGCCGCCGTCTCCCTCGCCGGCGTGACGCTGGCCATGTCCGTCGCCCCCGCGTTCGCCGTCGCGCTCGCCATCGCCGTCGCTCAATTCCATCCCGCCGCCCTGCCCGTCGCCCTGCCGCTGCTGGTCGCCTGGTTCCTCTCGCCGCTCGCCGCATGGTGGCTCAGTCGTCCGCCGCACACCGAACAGTTCCATTTCGCCCGGCGTGATGTTCGCTTCCTCCGTCAACTCGCCCGCCGAACCTGGCACTTTTACGAACACTTCATCACCGACCAAACGCACTGGCTTCCGCCTGACAATTACCAGCGGCGACCGGTCGCGCATCTGGCCACGCACACCAGCCCCACCAACATCGGCATGGCCGCGCTGTGCAATCTCGCCGCGCTCGACTTCGGCTACATTTCCTCCGCCGCGCTCCTCGAACGCACCGGCAAAATGTTCGACACCCTCGACCGGCTCGACCGGTACCGCGGCCACTTCTACAACTGGTACGACATCCAAACCCTCCAACCCCTGCCCCCCCGCCTGATCTCCACCGTTGACAGCGGCAACTTCTGCGTCTGGCTCATCGTCCTCGCGCAAGGCCTCCGCGATCTGCCGCATCAACCCCTCCTCCCCCCCGAATGGTTCGCCGGCCTGCGTGACACCGCGTCGGTCCTTCACGATGAAATCGCCGCTGACAATCCGCCGCCCGCCAAATTGAACGACGCTCTGAACATTGTGTTTCATTCCGCCGCGCCCATCGACCTCTCCGAAACCCGCGCCCTGCTCGATCGCCTGCACACCGCGCTGGCCGCCGCCGATGCTCCCTCATCCGGCGAGGCACGCACATGGTTCAACGCGTTCCGCGATCAGTGCGATCAACTCCGCGATGAACTATCCCACTTCATCCCCTGGCCCGTTCCCACCGAAGCCGATCTCACCTCCCTCGCCCGCGCCCTCGCCTCCGCCGGTGTCGCCGTCGATCCGTCGCACATCAACGAACTGGTCCACGACCTGTGTCACATCCCCACGATCCACGCATGGTCGCAATTTCATCATCGCCATGCCGACATCCTCGCGCGACTGCGCCCCGATGATTCGCTCGCATGGGTTCGCACCATCGCCGATCAATCGCAACTCGTCAGCGATCGCGCCCGCCACCGCATCGACACCCTTTCGCAATTGCAACTGCGCTGCCGCGACCTGGCCGCCGCCGATTACCGATTCCTCTTCAATCCCCGCCTCAAACTCTTCTCCATCGGCTACCACACCGACCGCCGCCAACTCGACGTCGGCCACTACGACCTGCTCGCCACCGAACCGCGTCTGGCCAGCTACATCGCCATCGCCCAAAACCAAGTCCCCCTCGAACACTGGTTCCAACTCCGCCGAACACTTACCCCCGTCGGTCGCTCCGCCGCCCTGGTTTCATGGAGCGGCTCCATGTTCGAGTACCTCATGCCCCTGCTGGTCATGCCCACCTTCCGCGCCACCCTTCTCGACGAAACCTGCCGCGCCGCCGTCGCCGCGCACATCGAACACGGACGCGCCTTCAACATCCCCTGGGGCGTCAGCGAGTCGGGCTACAACCTCGTCGATGCCCACTTCAACTACCAATACCGCGCCTTCGGCGTACCCGCGCTCGGCCTCAACCGCGGCCTCACCGACGACCTGGTCATCGCACCCTACGCCGCCGCGCTCGCCCTCATGGTCCGCCCCGACGCCGCGCTCCAAAATCTCCGCGCCATGTCCAAACTCGGCTTCATCGGCCCCTGCGGCCTCTACGAAGCCGTCGATTATTCCCCGCGACGACTCCCCGAAGGCCGCTCCCACGCCGTCGTCGAATCCTTCATGGCGCACCACGTCGGCATGACCCTGCTCTCCCTCACCAGCGCCCTGTTTGATCGCCCCATGCAACGCCGCTTCGTCGCCGAGCCGGAGTTCCGCTCCGCTCTGTTGCTCCTGCAAGAGCGCGTCCCCAACGTCGAACCCACGCTCTCCACCCTCGAACTTCAGTCCAGGGAAAGCGAAACGCGCCACAGCCCCGCCGACACACGACCCGCCATGCGCATCCACACCAACCCGTCCACGCTCGCGCCCGAAATCGCCCTGCTCGGCAACAGCCGATACAGTGTCATGCTCTCCATCGCCGGCGGCGGTTACAGCCGCTGGAACGATCTGGCCCTCACCCGATGGCGCGCCGACCGTACGCAAGACCACTTCGGCCAGTTCTGCTACCTCCGCGATCTCGACCGCCGCAACGTCTGGTCCGTCGCACACCAGCCCCTCTGCAAACCCGCCGACCACTACCAAGCCATCTTTTCACAGGGCCGCGTCGAATACATCCGCGCCGACGATCAGATCGAAACCCACACGCAAATCAGCGTCTCCCCCGAAGACGATGTTGAAGTCCGTCTCGTCAAAATCCGCAATCTTTCCCGTCTCACCCGCCGCATCGAACTGACGACCTACGGCGAGGTCGTGCTCGCACATCCCGCCGCCGACGCCGCCCATCGCGCGTTCAGCAACCTGTTCATCGAATCGCGACTGCTCCCCGACGCCGGCGCGATCCTTTTTTCACGCCGCCCGCGCGCCGCCGATGAAACCCCGCCGTTCATGTTCCATCTCACCACCGGCGACGACGTCTGGTCCGCCCCCAGTTACGAAACCGATCGCGCCGTGTTCGTCGGCCGCAACCGCACGCCCCGCGATCCCGCCGCCATGACCAAGCCAGGCCCGCTCACCAACTCCGCCGGAGCGGTCATCGACCCGGTCATGTCCATCCGCCGCGTCGTCGCTCTCGAACCCGGTCAGCAGGCCGAACTGCTCATCGTCACCGGCGTCGCCGCGACGCGCGACGCCGCCGAATCTCTCATCGCCAAGTACACCGACCGACGCCTCGGCGAACGCGCCTACGAAACCGCATGGACCCACAACCAGGCCATCCTCCAGCAAATCGGCGCCTCCGCCTCCGACGCCCTGCTCTTCAATCAACTCGCCGCCTCGCTGGTCTATCCCGACGCCACCTTCCGCGCCGCCGCCTCGGTCATCGCCCGCAACCGCCAAAGCCAGGCCGGTCTCTGGGCGCAGTCCATCAGCGGCGATCTGCCCGTCATCCTGCTCACCCTCCGCGGCGACGGCGGCATGGAACTGCTGGCCCAAACCGTCCAGGCCCACCTCTGGTGGCGCATCAAGGGCCTTCGCGCCGATCTGGTCGTCATCGTCGATGACCGCTCCGAACATCGCCCACAACTCATCGACCGCATCCTCGGCCACCTCGCGTCCACCGCCGAGGCGACTTACATCGACAAGCCCGCCGGCGTCTTCGTTCGCGGCATCGACCGCATTTCCGAAAACGAACTCGCACTCCTCCAGGCCGTCACACCGCTCACCCTCAGCGATCTCGACGGCAACCTCGCCGACCAGGCCGACCGCACCCCGCGCACACGCGCCGTCGTTCCCCCCCTCCAACCCACACGCACCCCCGGCGACCAAACCCCCGGCGATCTGCCCCCGCGCGAGCTGCTGTTCTTCAACGGCACCGGCGGCTTCAC
>JBAYVY010000195.1:0-7060 GCA_041674345.1 Phycisphaeraceae bacterium
CAGCAGGCCGAACTGCTCATCGTCACCGGCGTCGCCGCGACGCGCGACGCCGCCGAATCCCTCATCGCCAAGTACGCCGACCGACGCCTCGGCGAACGCGCCTACGAAACCGCATGGACCCACAATCAGGCCATCCTCCAGCAAATCGGTGCCTCCGCCTCCGACGCCCTGCTCTTCAATCAGCTCGCCGCCGCGCTGGTTTATCCCGACGCCACTTTCCGCGCCGCCGCCTCGGTCATCGCCCGCAACCGCCAAAGCCAGGCCGGTCTCTGGGCGCAGTCCATCAGCGGCGATCTGCCCGTCATCCTTCTCACCCTCCGCGGCGACAGCGGCATGGAACTGCTGACCCAAACCGTTCAAGCCCACATCTGGTGGCGCATCAAGGGCCTTCGCGCCGATCTGGTTGTCCTCGTCGATGACCGTTCCGAACACCGCCAACAATTCATCGACCGCATCCTCGGCCATCTCGCGTCCACCGCCGAAGCAACCTACATCGACAAGCCCGCCGGCGTCTTCGTCCGCGGCATCGACCGCATTTCCGAAAACGAACACGCACTCCTCCAGGCCGTCACCTTGCTCACCCTCAGCGATCGCGCCGGCAACCTCGCCGACCAGGCCGACCGCACCCCGCGCATACGCGCCGTCGTCCCCCCCCTCAGCCCCACCGACACCCCCGCCGACGATGCGCCCGGCGATCTGCCCGCACGCGATCTGCTCTTCTTCAACGGCACCGGCGGCTTCACCCACGACGGCAAAGAATATGTCATCCGCCTCCAGCCCGGCCAATCCACCCCCGCGCCCTGGGCCAACGTCATCGCCAACGCCAACTTCGGCACCATCGTCTCCGACGCCGGCTCCGCCTACTCATGGGCCGAAAACGCCCACGAATTCCGCCTCTCCACCTGGCACAACGACCCCCTGACCGACGCCACCGGCGAAGCGTTCTACATCCGCGATGAACAGTCCGGCCGATTCTGGTCCCCCTCCCCCCTGCCCGCACGCGGCCAAGGCCCCTACCTCTGCCGACACGGCCTGGGTTACACCATCCACGAACACGACGAAGCCGGCATCTTCTCCCAAGCCACCACCTACGTCGCCACCGACGCGCCGATCAAATTCGTCGCCGTCAAACTCCGCAATCACAGCGGTCGCCCGCGCCGCCTCTCCGTCACCGGCTACGTCGAATGGGTGCTCGGCGAACAGCGCGAAAAAACCGCCATGCACATCGTCACCCGCCTCGACCCCCGCACCGGTGCCATCCTCGCCTCCAACGCCTACCATCTCGAATTCGACGGTCGCGTCGCCTTCGCCCACTGTCACTCCGCTTCCGGGGGCGGCGAACGCACCTTCACCGCCGATCGCACCGAGTTCATCGGACGCAACGGCTGCCTCGCGGATCCGCGCGCCATGCGCCGCCGGCATTTGTCCAACCGCGTCGGGGCCGCGCTCGATCCCTGTGCCGCGATGCAATCGGTCGTCGAAATCCCCGACGGCGAAGAACGCCAGATCGTCTTCATGCTCGGCGCGGGCCGCTCCGAAACCGAAGCCCTCGAATTGCTCCAACGATTCCGCGGCTCCGACGCCGCCCGCCAATCCCTCGAAGCCGTGTGGCATCAATGGAACCGTCTGCTCGGCGCGGTGTACGTCGAAACGCCCGATCCCGCGCTCAATGTCATGCTCAACTACTGGGCGATGTACCAAGCCATCGCCTGCCGTCTGTGGGGCCGCAGCGGTTACTACCAGTCCGGCGGAGCGTTCGGCTTCCGCGACCAGTTGCAGGATGCCATGTCCATGCTGCACAACGCGCCCTGGCTTTTGCGTGAACAACTCGTGCGTTGCGCCAGCCGGCAATTCCGCGAGGGCGATGTGCAACACTGGTGGCACACGCCGTTCGGACGCGGCGTGCGCACGCAATTTTCCGATGATTACCTCTGGCTCCCCTACGCCGCGTGTCGCTATGTCACCGGCACCGGCGACACGGGGCTGCTCGATGAAACAATCCCGTTCCTCGAATCCCGCCCGCTGCGCGACGATGAGGAATCCAATTACGAACTGCCCAAAGTCGCCGATGAATCCGCCCCGTTCTACGAACACTGTCTTCGCGCCATCCGTCGCGGCGTTCGCCGCCTCGGCTCACACGGTCTGCCTTTGATGGGCTGCGGCGACTGGAACGACGGCATGAACAAAGTCGGCGAACACGGTCGCGGCGAAAGCGTCTGGCTCGCGTTTTTCCTGTACGACATTCTCACACAGTTCAAACGCATCGCCGCGATGCGAGAAGATGATGTGGTCGTCGCCGAGTGCGAATCCGCCGCCGAATCGCTGCGAGCCGCCGTTGAAAAACACGGCTGGGACGGCGAATGGTATCGCCGCGCGTATTTCGACGACGGCACACCGCTGGGCACGGCGGGCAACGATGAATGTCAGATCGACTCGCTGTCGCAAAGCTGGGCCGTCATCAGCGGTGCCGCGCCGGAAGAACATGCCGCGCAGTCGATGCAATCGCTCGACAAGCGACTGGTGCGCGATGATCTGAAGTTGATTCAGTTGCTCGATCCGCCATTTGATAAAACACCGATGAACCCCGGCTACATCAAGGGCTACATTCCGGGGGTGCGGGAGAACGGCGGGCAATACACACATGCCGCGGTGTGGGCCGCGATCGCGTTCGCCATGCGGGGCGATGCCGATCGCGCCTGGCGATGCTTCCGCCACATCACGCCCATCGCCCACACGCAAACCGCCGACGACATCGCCACGTACAAGGTCGAGCCCTATGTGATCGCCGCCGACATTTACACCAACCCGCGACACGCCGGTCGCGGCGGATGGACTTGGTACACCGGTGCCGCCGGTTGGACCTTCCGGCTCATGTTCGAGACGCTGCTGGGCGTGCGGCTGGAAATCGACAAACTCACCTTCGCCCCGCTGCTGCCGGCTGACTGGAAAGAGTATCGCATCCACTACCGCTTCCGCGAAACGATGTACCACATCACGTTCAAAATCACTTCCGGGGGCGGCCCCGGCCCCCGGAAGGTGCGTCGGATCACCGTCGATGGGCAGCCGCAAAGCGACCTGGCCGTCCATCTGACCGACGACCGCCGCGACCACGAAGTTGAAGTCGAACTGGGCTGACCCGGCGAACTGTTCCCCCTCTCCCTCCGGGAGAGGGCCGGGGTGAGGGGACGCGGGAACGCGGCAAGCGATACAAAAACCCCAACAGATTTCGATTGACTCGCAGCATCGACACGGTGATACTCCAACCATCGGATACCCGCCCGCATGGGTGCATTGCAAAACAGGAGTGGCAAATTGCAGAACGCTTCCCAATTTCCATTTATTCATTTCCTGATGAACCGGGAATATTGCGACGAAGACGGCCTGTGGAATCCGCGCGAATCAGATCCGCCTTTGGAAGACGCTTTTCAAATCAACGTATTCGGTTCGCGTGAGCATTACCTGAAATTGGCCGACATGCTACGTGCATTCGCCGAACGAGACACTGGCGACGACGGCGATTATCATGAACATTTCGACCGCATCACATCCGTCGATGGGAATGCGAATCAATCTGATTCTACGAAAAGATGATGTCGGTAACAGCATCTTCTCCAATTATTTTCCGGTGAAAGAGTGAAACGATTTATACCATTCGCGTCCAATAGTTGAATCAACTATTGGACGCGAATGGTATAAAGACATGATTTGCATTCCCACTATTGTTGACGACGACCCGCGATTCCTCGAAACGGTCAACCACATCGCCGCGAAGTGCGTCCAGGCCTCGCTTCCAGCCGACCTATTCGTCATACGGATCGACCACTGGTTTAGCGACAAGTGGTTCGCCTTTTCAGGTAAGACATTGGGCGTAGCGGGTGTTCACACACTCGCCGGTTTGACAATTCCGCCGTTCATTCCGAACCGCGTGATTTCGCAGAATGTCTTTTCTTTCGATGCCGAGCTTGCCGAGTACCATCCATGCGAGGCCAGACCGTTACACGTCGCCCAACCCAGCGGCGAAAACCTGAAGCGATATCTCCGCCGAGTTTCGCAATCCGGCACCTTCATCTGGTTTTCCGGCGATTCCGCGAAATCGGAACACGCCTGCCTCATGGTGTATCACACCAAGGAACAAATCCAACACGGCTGGTACGCCTCGTTTCAATGCGACAAGGATTGGCGATTACACAAAGTCCTCGGCCTGTCCCGAACCGAGTTACGGAACATGATGGCACCCATGCCGGACCAGAGCGCCGCCTGACAAACAAACATCGCCCCGAAGTGAAACGTGCCCGGGAGGACTCGAACCTCCGACCTGCCGCTTAGAAGGCGGCTGCTCTATCCACCTGAGCTACGGGCACACTGCCGATCAACGTACCGCCCGCACCCATGTCGGTCAATGACTTCACTGTCCTGACGCACACCCCCGAGGGGCCGCCCAATTTTTCGGGGGAGGCAGTAAATGACGAATGACGAAACTCGAATGACGAATCAAGTTCCAAATTCTAATGTTCAAACGGGTCGGCGCGTTCATCGGTTTGGAATTTGACATTTGGGATTTCATTCGTCATTCGTCATTTCCTGTCGCCCCCGGAAGTTTGGGCAACCCCGGCGCACGCCCCCCGATGGCGAGGACTGGATCTTTGCGGCGAGGGATATTACGCTTGCGGGATGAACGAGAACATGCAAATCGCGGTGATTCTTCCGGCGGCGGGACAGTCGCGGCGATTCATTGCTTCATCGGCGGGTAACGGGCCGCGGGCGAGCAAGCTGGAATCAGACCTTGGCGGGCGGACGGTGCTGGTTCGCACCATCGAATTGTTCGCCGGCGTGAAGGGTGTTTGCCAGATCATCGTCGCGGTGGACCCGGAGCAGATCGACGATTTCAAGTTTCGGTGGGAAGACAAACTGAGTTTCATAGGGGCGCAGATCGTGGCGGGGGGAAAGATTGAACGCTGGGAAACGGTGCTTTGCGCGCTGCGGGCGGTGAAGCAGGAAGCGACGCACATCGCGGTGCATGACGCGGCCAGGCCCGTCACCGACGCGGCGATGATTCACCGGGTATTTGAAGCGGCGAAGAAATTCAACGCGGTGATACCGGGGGTGCCGGCCAGCGCGACGATGAAGCGGGCGATACTCGATGAACAGGCGTCGAAAGTGGAGGTGGACCCGCTGGACGCGATATTGGGATCGGCGGGAAAAGAGGAGATCCGGGCGTATCGTGTGACGGAGACGGTGAGCCGGGAGAATCTTTGGATGATTCAGACGCCGCAGGTGTTCGAGCGGAAGCTGATGCAGCGAGCGTACGATCAACTGGCGGCCGGCGGGATGGGCGGGGCGGGGATCACGGACGACGCGGGGCTGATCGAGCGGCTGGGCGAGCCGGTGCATATCATTGAAGGCGATGCGATGAATGTGAAGATCACGACGCGGGAGGATTTGAAGTTTGCGTCGGCGGTTTTGTATCTGCGGTCGGGGCAACAGTCGAAGGAGGCGATCGGGCCGAAGCGGAAGTTCGCTACCTGGAAGGAGATGGACGAGGATTGATGGGATTTGTGATTTTGGATTTTTGAAAAACCCGTGATCCACCACGGTCTGCCGCCTAAGAAGGCGTCATCCCGTGCTTAAGGAGAGGTTTTTCAAAGGTTTCATTTTGGATTTTTGATTTGTGATTTTCAAGAGGGACGACTTTATGCGATTGACACGAATTCATGGATCGTTGCTGATTTCGTTGGCAACGATGTGTGTGCTGCTTGTCGGGTGCGGGTCGTCGGTGGCGATTCACCGGCAGTCGGTGATCGAGTATCAGGCACCGAACGGGGAGAAGACGCACTATCTGCTGTATCTGCCGGGCGGATACGCGGCGGCGGAGAACGCGGACAAGCGGTACGCGATGCTGGTGGTGCTGCACGGATTGTTTGAAAACGGCGGGGATGTGGAGGAGTTGTTGAAATACGGCCCGGCCAGACGGGTTGAAGAGGGGATGAATTATTCGATGATCGTGGTGACGCCTCAGAATCCGGCGGAGTTGTGGAATGTGACAACAGTGAACGCGATGGTGCATGACATCCTCAAGGGGTACCGGGTGGACGCGGATCGTGTGTATCTGACGGGTGTGAGCGTGGGCGGGCAGGCGGTGTGGGAGGCGGCGATCGCGGAGCCGGGGTTGTACGCGGCGATCTCGCCGATGGCGACCTACGGCGGGGTTTCGGGAGCGGGGAAAATCGCCGGGGTGAAGGTGTGGGCGTTTCACGGCGGCAGCGACTGGGTGGCAACGTCGGACAACGACGGTGCCGCGGTGCGGGAACATCAGGCGGCGGGCGGAGAAAGCAAGCTGACGATTTACAACGGCGTGGGACACGAGGTTTGGGAACAGGTGTACCGGCAGTCGTTTTTGTATGAGTGGCTGATGAAGCAGAAGAGAGAAGTGATGAGCGATGAGCGATGAGGAGGAACGGGAGGTGGACGAAATTCGCGGCATGGGCCGGGCATTGGCGACAAGCTCTGCGCCTTCTCATCGCTCATCGCTCATCGCTTCTTCGCGCCTTCTCATCGCTCATCGCTTCTTCTGAGCGGCGATATTCTGACCCAGACGCGGCTTGTGGCGACCGAGCCAGATGATGAGCATGGCGGCGACAAGGGCGAGGATCAGCGGCTTGAGCGGAGTGCGGGGAAGGAACGACATTTCAAGCTGGAAGTGGATGAACAGCAGCGAGACGGCGAGAAGGATTTTGCACTGGAGCCAGCGCATTCGCAGGAGGACCGGGCCGTGGTGGATGACCAGCGCGAAACCGAGCAGCATGGCGATGAGCAGCGAAGGGATGGTGATGTAGTTGTCGATGACGAGGATGGATCCCATGGGCGGCGAGGAGGAACGCGGCGTCACGAGCCAGACGGCGAGCATGGAGACCAGCGAGCCGAAGTAGCAGCAAACGGCCAGAACCTTGGGGATGAGGAGCCAGGGACGCAGGCCGCGACCGGGTTTTCGGCCATGCCGGTTGATGTATGTTTCGGACATGGCGGAAAGTGTAACGGAAATGCGTGGATTTGCGGATCATCG
>JBAYVY010000196.1:0-6988 GCA_041674345.1 Phycisphaeraceae bacterium
AACCAACACCTGCGCCACCGCCGCATATGCCGAGTAATACGACCGACTCACACTGCTGCGGTAGCATGCACTACCCATCGCTACTCTCGCAGCACGAAAACTCTCGCGGCTCATTTCGGCCCAAGTCGCCATCGCATTCCCCGATTACAGCAGCGACCCGCCTTCCAGCATCTTCTTTTCCAGTGAGATGTTCAGGCCCAGGCCCTTGATCTCGTTGCACAGCACGTCGAACGCCACGGGCATGCCCGCTTCCAGCGTGTTGGTGCCCTTGACCATCGACTCGTAAATCTTGGTCCGGCCCTCGACGTCGTCGCTCTTGACCGTCAGCAGTTCCTGCAAGATGTAAGCCGCGCCATATGCTTCCAAAGCCCACACTTCCATTTCGCCGAAACGCTGCCCGCCGGTGCGCGCCTTGCCGCCCAGCGGTTGCTGGGTAATCAGCGAGTACGGGCCGGTGGCGCGGGCGTGAATCTTGTCATCGACCAGGTGATGCAGTTTCAGAATGTACATGTAGCCGACGGTCGTTTTCTGATCGAACGGCTCGCCGGTGCGCCCGTCGTACAACTGCACTTTGCCCCCGCGCGGCATCTCGACCAGCGTTTCATCGGCGCCGCCGACGCTCTTGCCTTCATCAATTTCCTTGCGCCGCTCACGCACATGCGCGTTGGCTTCGGCGACGGCCTTATGCACTTCATCTTCGGTCGCGCCGTCGAACACCGGCGTCACGGCCTGGAAGCCCAGCACCGCCGCCGCCCAACCCAGGTGCGTCTCCAAAATCTGACCGACGTTCATACGCGAAGGCACGCCCAGCGGATTGAGCAGCACTTCCACGCTCGTCCCGTCGGCGAGGAACGGCATGTCCTCTTCCGGCACGATGCGGGCGATGACACCCTTGTTCCCGTGACGACCGGCCATCTTGTCACCGACCGACAACTGACGCTTGGTGCAAAGCCAGACCTTGACCATTTCCAGCACGCCCGAAGGCAGCTCGTCGCCGCGCTTCATATGCGCCAGCTTACGCTCGCGCTCGGCGAATACCGCCTGAATGCGGGGCCAGAACTGACTCTTGATCTGCTCGGCCTGCTGCTGAACGGTCTTCGATCCCTTGACCCACTTCATGTCGAAGCCGTCAACCTGTTCGAGAATCACGTCCTCGATTTCCGAAGCGGCGACCTTCTGCCGGGTCGTCGGATCGACCATCGGCGTGCCCGACACCTCGTTGATCTGATCCACCATCTGGCGGAACAACCCGATCGCCTTGCGGTTCATCGCCACTTCGTAATCACGCATGTCCTTCTTGAGCTGCTTCTTCTGCTCGTCGTTCATATGCATCCGGCGGCTGAACCGCTGCGTGGCGATCACCACGCCCTCGGTCCCGGCGGGCACTTCCAACGAATCGTTTTTCACATCTTCGCCGGCGCGGCCGAAGATCGCGTGCAGCAGTTTTTCTTCCGGCGTCAGTTCGCTCTTGCTCTTCGGCGAAACCTTGCCCACCAGAATATCGCCCGGCTTGACGTGCGTGCCGATGCAGATCACGCCGTAGTCGTCCAAGCTGGCCAGTTGCTTTTCGCTGACGTTGGGAATGTCGCGGGTGAACTCCTCGCGGCCCAGTTTGGTCTCGCGGATTTCAACGTCGAACTCTTCAATGTGCAGCGACGTGAACGTGTCGTTTTTGACCAGCTTTTCGTTGATGACGATGGCGTCTTCAAAGTTGTAGCCGTCGAACGTGTTGAACGCGACCAGCACGTTCTTGCCCAGCGACAGTTCGCCTTCCCACGTGGCCGGGCCGTCGGCGATGATCTGATGCTGCTTGACCTTCTGGCCCAGCTTCACGATGGGCTTCTGGTTGAGGCAGGTCTTTTCGTTCAGGCCGTGGAACTTGCGAAGTTCATATTCATCGGCGTTGTCGATGACGATATGTCGTCCGTCGATCGCAGTGATCGTCCCGGCGTTCTTGGCGCGAACCACCATGCCCGAGTTCTTGGGCACCTCTTTTTCCATGCCCGTCGCCACGATCGGCGGCTCGGTCTTAATCAGCGGCACCGCCTGACGCTGCATGTTCGATCCCATCAGCGCGCGGTTGGCGTCGTCATGTTCCAGGAACGGAATCAACGCCGCGGACACACCCACGATCTGCTTGGGGCTGATGTCGATGTATTGCACTTCCTTGCCATCGGCCTGCGACAACTCGCCATCGACTCGCGCCAGAATCATGCCTTTTTCCAGCGAGCCGTCGTCACGCACCTGTTCGCTGGGCGCGAGGATCGCCTTCATTTCCTCATCGGCGCGGAGGTACGCCTTCTTGCCGGTGATCTTGCCCTTTTCAACCGTCTGGTACGGCGTGAGCAGGAAGCCGTAGTCGTCGATCTTGCTGTAAATGCCCAGCGACGCGATCAGACCGATGTTCGTGCCTTCAGGCGTTTCAATCGGGCAGATGCGTCCGTAGTGGGAAATATGCACGTCGCGCACTTCAAAGCCGGCACGCTTGCGGTTCAAACCGCCCGGCCCCAACGCCGACAGACGGCGTTCATGGGTCAACTGCGAAAGCGGGTTGGTCTGATCGACCACCTGCGACAATTCGCCGCGACCGAAGAAGAAGTCGATGGAACTGCTGATCGACTTGCTGTTAATCAGGTCGGCGATCTTCGCCAGTTCGTCGGGGTCTTTGACGCTCATGCGCTCCTGCACCGTGCGGCGCAGTTTCAGGAAGCCCTTACGCATTTCCTCGCACGCCAGTTCGTCCAGCGTCCGCAACCGGCGATTGCCCAGATGGTCGATATCATCGACGTGGGCCTTGTTGCGGTTGGATCGCAGGTCCAGCATGTACTTGATGGTGTGCAGGAAGTCTTCGGCCCGCAGACGCATCTCCGATTCCGGCAGGTTCAGATCGAACTTGCGGTTGATTCGGAAACGGCCGACCTTGCCGACTCGGTAGCGGTTTTCATCGAAGAACTTCTCGGCGAACAGTTGGCGGGCCTTCTCGGCCTGCGGCGGGTTGCCGGGGCGCAGGCGGGCATAGATGCGCAGCAGGGCCGCGTCGTGTTCGTTCTTGGCGACTTCGAGGAATTGTTCAATCTGCTCGGCGGCGATGGTGTTGAGGATCAGCGGATCGGACGCATCGGAGACGACGGAAACCTTTTTCAGGTTGGACGCCTGGAGTTTGCCGATGGTTTCGCCGATCTGGCAGCCGGCGCGGACCAGTTCCTCGCCGGTCTCGGTGTCGATGATGGCGGCGGCGGCGTAATGCTCCGGCTTGACCTTGGTGACGGCCAGTTCCTCGACTTCATAGAAATTGGCGATCAGCGATTGCGTCGTGCTGAGCTTTTCGTCGATGGCGCGGAGGAAGGTGGTGGCTGCGATCTTCGTGGACTGGTCGATGCGCATCGCCAGCACGTCCTTCTTGGTCACTTCGATCTCGATCCACGACCCGCGCTCGGGGATGATGCGCGCCGAGTGCAGCGGGCGGTCGGATTCGAGCGAGGCGACGGAGAAGTCCACGCCCGGCGAACGGTGGAGCTGATTGACAATGACGCGCTCGGCGCCATTGACGATGAACTCGCCGCCGCCCATGAGGATGGGGATTTCGCCGAGGTAGATTTCCTCCTGCGGCTGCTCGGCGACGTCCTTGCGGACGAGCTTGACGGCGACGCGGAAGGGCATGCCGTAAGTCAGCCGCAGGTGGCGGCATTCGTCCGGCGTGTACCTCGGCTCGTCGAGCTTGTAGTACAGGTACTCCAGCTTCATGTTCCCGTCGTAGCTTTCGATGGGAAAGACCTCACACAGGAGCGCTTCCAGGCCGGTGGCCTTGTCGCGCCCGTCGTGGGGCTTATCAAGCTGAAGGAAACGTTCGTACGCCGCCGATTGAACCTCGACCAGGTTCGGGACCGGCAGCGCATCACCACGCTTGGCGTAATGGCGCACTTTGCTTACGCGCATCGATCACCTCGATCATGCGTTAGGAATGCGGAGAAGAATGGGTTGGACCAAAGCCCGCTCGCCCAAGTTCGGCTACCCGCTTCGTGTTGGAGTAATAGCGTCTCGAAACGGAACAGTATATCCATTGCCTGCCTGCTCCGCAACACGACGCCATGCGGCAATTCCGTTCCGACACCATCATCGGACCGGTTTTGCCGCCTAAACCCCGCCGATTCCTACGCAGAACCAGCGGATATGTTCGATTCAACCACTACAATCGTGGTTGGTGAATAGTGATTAGCGGCGGGTGGTTCGCGTCGAAACGGCTCGGAGCCGCCCCATCCGCTATCCGCCAACCCCTATCCACTTCATCACTTACTTCAACTCGACTTCCGCGCCGGCTTCCTTCAGCTTGGCGGCCAGGGCCTCGGCCTCGGCCTTGGGCAGGCCTTCCTTGACGGCCTTGCCACCGGCGTCCACCAGGTCCTTGGCTTCCTTCAGGCCCAGGCCGGTCACTTCGCGGACCACCTTGATGACCTGAATCTTCTTGTCGCCGGCGGCCTTGAGGATGACGTCGAAATTCGTCTTCTCCTCAGCCGCGGGAGCCGCCGCACCCGCGCCGGCGCCCGCCGCCATCACGACCCCGCCCGCCGCCGGTTCGATGCCGTAGGTTTCCTTCAGATAGTTGCCCAGATCGACCGCCTGCTTGAGGGTCAAACCGGCCAGCTTGTCGCCCAGTTCCTTGATGTCTGCTGCAAATTCGGACATGGTTCCACTCACTTTCATCAATTCGCCTTCCAAGAGGTGACCGACCATCGGTCATTTAACCCCGCAAGGGGCCAGTCGGAGGGATTTATGATTTTCGATTTATGATTTTCGATTTGGCTCCGCGATCCACGATGTGCCGCCGGCATGGGCTTCAAATCGAAAATCGCAAATCACAAATCGAAAATTCCCTTACGCCGCCTTCCCGATCGCCTCGCCTTTTTCCAGCTTTTCCTCGATGGTTTTGAGGATGCTCGCCAGTTTCGAGCCGGGGCCTTTGATGCCGCTGACCAGTTTGCCGGCGGGGGACAGGATCAACTGGATGACCTGCGCCTGCGCCTCTTCCCTGGTCGGATACTTGCTCAGTGCTTCGATCTGGTCCGGGCCGAACACCGTGCCGTCCAGAATCGCGCCTTTGAGCTGAATCTTGTCCAGCTTCTTGGCCCAGGCGATCAGTTCACGGGCGACGTTGACGACGCTCTGGCCGCCGGTGACCAGCGCGGTCGGGCCGGAGATCATGCTCGTCAACCCGTCAAGTTCCGTCCCCTTGAAGGTGTTGCGCGCCAGCGTGTTTTTCACGACCGTGACCTTGATCTGCTTGGTCGCCAAGTCGTTGCGCAGTTTGTTGTTATCCAGCGCCTCGATGCCGCGAATGTCGATCAGCAACGCTTCGTTCAGGTCGCCGAAACGCTTGGTATAGACTTTTTGAATCAGGGATTTAACGGGCTTGCTCATGGTTCACCGCTGTTTCAGTTCAAAGTTCAAGGTTCAAGGTTCAAGGTTCAAGGTTCAAAGTTTCGGTCACCGGAGTTGCTCAAGGTTCCGTTGTTCAACTTTGAACTTTGAACCTTGAACTTGCAACTCATACAGCGACAAGCACACCCGGCGTCATCGTGCCCGACATGCTGACCTTCTTGATGTATTGACCCTTGGAGCTCGCCGGCTTGGCCCGCTGGATCACATGGATGAAAAACTCGGCGTTGTCCTTCAACTGCTCGGCGGTGAACGACAATTTGCCGATCACCGCATGCACGTTGCCGCCGGCGTCGTTGCGGTATTCCACCTTGCCCGCGGCGTATTCCTTCACCGCCGCCGCGACATCCGGCGTCACCGTCCCGCTCTTCGGAGAAGGCATCAGCCCCTTCGGACCCAGCGTCTTGCCCAGCTTGCTGACCACTCGCATCATGTCCGGGCTGGCGATGGCGACATCAAACTCAAACCAACCGGTTTCGATCTTTTTGACCAGTTCTTCCCCGCCGGCTTCAATCGCGCCGGCCGCCTTGGCTCCCTCGACCTTATCGACGTTACAGAACGCGATCACCCGCTTGGATTTGCCGATGCCGTGCGGCAGCGACACCGAGCCGCGAATCAACTGGTCCGCCTGTTTGGGGTCGATGCCCAGATGAAGGCACAATTCAATCGACTGATCGAACTTCGCCTTGGCGAAACCCTTGATCTTCGCAACCGCCTCGGTCAGCGGATAGACCTGATCGCGGTCCGGCACCTTTTCCAAATCGCCTCGAAAACGCTTGCCGTGGGCCATAAAAGCCCTCCTTTCGTCTGACCGGCCCTCTAGTCGCCGGTCGTGACTCCCACTGTTGTCATGCCCGTGGTCAGGCGATTACCGATTTCTGATTTGGGATTTCTGATTTGCGGACCACACTGGGGGGACATCTTCAAAATCAGACATCAGAAATCAGCCATCAGAAATCTCTTATCCTTCTACGACCACACCCATGCTCCTCGCCGTGCCCTCGATCACCCGGCAGGCCGCCTCTTCGCTGGATGAGTTCATGTCCGCCCGCTTTTCCTTGACGATGGCCAGTATCTGCGCCCGGGTGATCTTGCCGACCTTGTCCTTGTTCGGCACACCGCTGCCCTTCTCGATCTTGGCCGCGTCCTTAATCATCACGCTGGCCGGCGGGGCCTTGATCTCGAAGCTGAAACTGCGATCCTGATAAACCGTAATCACGCAGCCGACGACCTTGCCTTGGAGCGAAGCGGTGGCCGCGTTGAATTGCTGGATGAACTGGCCGGGGTTCACGCCGTTCTGGCCCAAAGCCGGACCAATCGGCGGAGCGGGCGTCGCCTTACCACCGGGTGCCTGAATCTTGAACTGTTTGGTAATGACCTTGGCCATGTTGGGTTCCTGCTTCTGTTTACTTCCGGGGGTGCTTACTTCCGGGGGTGCTTACTTCCGGGGGCGAATCGAGCCGTGTAGTGTAACACCATCTCCCTCTGCCTGCAAGGCCCGCAACAGGCCCGCAACAGGATCGGGTGCATGACAGTTTTCGCGGGGGGATAGCCG
>JBAYVY010000197.1:0-6928 GCA_041674345.1 Phycisphaeraceae bacterium
ACGACTCCTCGACCCAGGAAAAATATGAGTCGGTCAAGAAGGGTTCGCTCCGCGTGGGCGACCTTCAGAAAATGGGCGTCGATGAACTGCACGGCGTGGCGAAGGAAGAGGGCATCGCGGAATACACCGGGCTGAACAAACACGAACTGATCTTCCGCATCATCAAGAGCCGGATCGCCAAGGCCGGTCTGATGTACGGTGACGGCGTGCTGGAGATTTTGCCCGACGGGTTCGGCTTCCTGCGTTCGCCGGAGTATTCGTACCTGCCGTGTCCCGATGACATTTACGTCAGTCCGTCGCAGATTCGCCGGTTCGGATTGAAGAACGGCCACATCGTGCAGGGCACCATCCGCCCGCCGAAGGAAGCCGAACGCTACTTCGCGCTGCTGCGTGTCGATGCGATCAACGGGGAAAGCCCGGACAAGCTGAACGATCAGATTCCGTTCGAGGATTTGACGCCGCTGCATCCTGAGGAACGGTTCGTGCTGGAAACCACGCCGGACGAGGTGGAGATGCGGATCGTCGATCTGGTCGCGCCGGTGGGCAAGGGCCAGCGCGGTTTGATCGTCGCCCCGCCGCGCACGGGCAAGACGGTGTTGCTCCAGAAGATGGCGTCGGGCATCATCAAGAACTACCCGGATGTGCGCGTGATCGTATTGCTGATCGACGAGCGCCCGGAGGAAGTGACCGATTTCCGCCGCAACACGCCGAGCGATGTCGAAGTGGTCGCATCGACCTTCGATGAACAGACCGACCGCCACGTGCAGGTGGCCGAGATGGTGATCGAGAAGTCGCGGCGTATGGTGGAGTTCGGTCAGGACGTGGTGATTCTGCTCGACTCAATCACGCGACTGGCGCGCGCATACAACGCCGAGGTGCCCCACTCCGGCAAGATTCTGACCGGCGGCGTGGATGCGAACGCCCTCCAGAAACCCAAGAAGTTTTTCGGCTCGGCCCGCGCCATCGAACGCGGCGGCTCGCTGACGATTCTCGGCACGGCCCTGGTCGATACCGGCTCCAAGATGGACGAAGTGATCTTCGAGGAGTTCAAAGGCACCGGCAACAGCGAACTGCATTTGGATCGTCGGTTGGTTGAAAAACGCATCTGGCCGGCGATTGATATTGCCGCGTCCGGCACACGCCGCGAGGAATTGCTGCTGCACCCCAAGGAACTGGAATTGGTTTACAGATTACGCAAGGTGCTGAGCGACATGAACGTCGTCGAAGCGATGGAACTGCTGCTGAGCCGGTTGAAGAAAGTGAAAACCAACGGCGAATTCCTGATGACGATGAATCTGCAATAACCCCTCCCCGGTGCGCAGCCCCGAAGCCGCTCGCGGCTTAGCGATGCCGCGAACCTCCCCATGCCAGTGACTCCCCCCGCCCCCGGCGGTTTTTTTCATCGCGCCCATCGCCGGCGTATCGGGGCCGATCCATTACTTTGTTTTCACTGAAAACAGAGTTGTCGTCGTGTGCGTTTCGCACGGTGAATCTCGTGTCAAAATGCAATACTTCGGACTTTGGCTCCGCGATTGGGGCGGTTTCCCCGTTTGCCACGTCACGCCGGGCCGACGCCTGGCAACGGTTGGCACTATTGCCGTGGTTGCCGATCAGTCTGCTGTTCATATGGCGACGATTGCCGTCGGAACGCAAGTGGAACATGCAACGGCGGCACGACCGGCAACCACGCGGAACCTGACCCCCGACCCCCGAATCCCGAGCTCACGTTTTCATCACTTCCGCGGGTTTGAACGGTTTGCCCAGCACCGCCGCCGCGTTCGCGCCCATCCATTGTTCCAGCACCGCCGCATAGACACTGCGAAAATCCATGCTGTAAATCAGATCGCCGTTGTCATCCAGTTTGCTCAGTGACGGATGCTGTCCGATCAGGCCGGGTTTGACCCTGTCGCCCATCAGGAACATCGGGGCCGCGGTGCCGTGGTCGGTTCCGCCGCCGGCGTTCTGTTTCACACGCCGTCCGAACTCGCTGAACGTCATCGTCAGCACCCGCCCGCTGTTGCCCTGTTGTTGGAGGTCCGCATGGAAAGCCGCCAGCGCCGCCGCCAGTTCGCCCAGCAATCGTTGATGCTGCCCCTGCTGCCCCGCGTGTGTGTCGAACCCGCTCATGTCCGTGTAATACACCCGTGTCTTCAATCCCGCGCGAATCATCGAACCCACCATCCGCAGCGATTTGCCGATCCGTGAGCCGGGGTAACTGACCAGCGGCTGCGTCGCCACCGCCTTGCGTATCTGATCGCTGGACACCTGCGCGTCCATCGCCGTCCGCATCAGAAAACCAGCCGGCGAATCCGCTTCCACCCCCGCGATCACCCCCTCCCGGTTGATCCGCGCATATGCACTCGCCACGTCCGGGTGCAACTCCGCCCCCGCCCAACGAAACAACTTTTCATCCTCGAACGCCACCGGCTGAACCGTCCCGCCCAACGTCGCCAACGGCGCCTGATCCCCGATCGTCACACACAGATTGGGACCGGGTTCTTTACTTCCGGGGGTTCCGGGGACGCCCTTGCACGTGTTATCGAAATAGCGTCCGATCCATCCCGTGCCCTGTCCTTCGGTTTCCGGGCTGGCCGTGTGCCAGATGTCCATGCTCTTGAAATGCGAGCGGTTGGGGTTGGGGTATCCCACGCCCTGCACCACCGCCAGCGTCCCCGCCTCGATCAATTCCATCATCGGCCCCATCGCCGGGTGCAAGCCGATCCCCGTCGCGCCGCGATCCTTGAACTGAATCACCTGCTTCTCATCAATCCCCAGCCCCGGCCTGGCCTGGTAATACTCCCGCATCCCGAACGGCACCACCGTGTTCAGCCCGTCATTGCCCCCGCCCAGTTGCACCACCACCAGCACGCGGTCCTCCGGCACACCCGCCCGACCGGCCGTGTCCCGATACTCGAACGGATTGTCAATCGCCAGCGCCGACCGTTGCAAAAACACCGGCAGCGTCACCGCCGTCGATATCATCGTCAACGACCGCCCCAAAAACCATCGCCGCGTGTATGCGCTGTCGTTCAACATGGATGCTTCTTGAGTTCAAGGTTCAAGGTTCAAGGTTCAAAGTTCAAGGTTCAAAGTTCAAGGCCAGCCAACTTTGAACTTTGAACTCGGAACTTTGAACTAACACAACTGATACTCCGGCATCGCCGTCACCACGCACAACAAGCCCGCCATCACGTCATTCGTGATCCGATTCTCATGCCTGGCCAAAAATCCCAGCATCTCCTCGCGCCGATGCCCCGTCCCCGCCGCACCCAGCAACAAACCCAACACCCGATCCACCACCCGCTCCGCCCCCGGCCCCGGAAGTTGTTTGGCGGCGGGCGTCAGCCCCCGCTCGTCCGAATCCTCCAACACCCCCGTCGCGTCATAACCCATCTCGCTCCGCTTCCATCCATCCTTGAACGGCGCCTTCCCCGTGATCAAATATGTCGCCACGTTCTGCCTGATGAACAACGTGCTCGTGTTGATCCACGCTCGTCCCCCCGCCCACCCCGACACGTTCGGCGGGTTGAACAACTCCTGACCCATCATCCGCATCGCATCGCTCACCATCCCCGCGTCCCGCACCGGCGTCCGCAGCGTCCGCATCAGTCCCGCCACCAGTTCCGCCGGGCTTTTGATCTTCCGGCCCATCACCGTTTCATCGTAAAAATGCTCGCTCAAAAACAACTCCGTCAACACCGGCTTCAACCGGTACTCATGTTTCCGCACGCTCCGCCCCATCGCGCCAATCACAATCTTCTGCGCCTCCGTCAACTCATCCGGGCGACCGATATCCCCCGCGAAGTGCCGGTACAACTTATATGCCACGAACCACGGACACGCATCCCGCCCCAGACAAATTTTGGCGAAGTCATCCCCGTCAAACACGCCCCGCCGGCCCAATATCTCCTTGCCCCCCTTGTCATGTTCATGCTGCGCGAAGTAAAAATCATTGTCCCGGTATGTGTACCCCGTCAGCGCCCGCGCCGCCTCGTGAATGTCCTTCTCCGTGTAATGTCCCTCGCCCAGCGTGAACAACTCCATCATCTCCCGCGCCAGATTTTCGTTCGGTTGCCGTTCGACGTTCCGGTCGTTGTTCAGAAAAATCAGCATCGCCGGGTCTCGCACCACCTGTTGCGCCAGCGTGGCGAAACTGTCGTTCGCCGCCCCCCGGAACTTCTGATTTTGTTGATAGAGCAAATAGCTGTCCTGGCATCCCCGGTAGTTCACCGCGAAATGTCCGTGCCACAGCAGCGTCAATTTTTCCTGCAAGGGGCGCGGCGATTCGATCATCCGCCCCAGCCACCACTGCTGCAACATCGCCAGTTGTTCCCGGTCCTGCGCCATGCGCTGATTGCGGATCGCCTGGTACCTCGCCAGCGTCTCTTCGTCGTTCCGTCGCCGCGCCCGCGCCAGTTCCCGTCGCTCTTCGTCCGTCAGCGGTCGCATGATGTCCTGGTCCACCCCCGCCCCCGGAATGTTCACTTCTTCATCGGTCGGGTAATCGACGACGTACTTCACCGCCTCGTCGGGGCGCATCGACGCCAGCGCCTGTATCTGCCCCGCCGTCCCGCCGAACCCCGCACGGTTCAGCAGATGTTGCGCAGCGCCGAATCCCCAGCGATTCCGCGCGATCGGCTGTAGTGAAACGCTCGCCATGACCGGACCTCACAGACCAGACGCCCGCCGCGGCAGGTTTATTGCAAACCGCAGAAAACGTGCGAGAAGACAGGAGACATTATATTCGGCGCGCCGCGTCGCCGGATCAACGCGGACGAGGATGGGTTCGGGCGGTTTCTGGGCGGCTTCCCGCATCTTCTGGAGGATGCCGGGAACGACGTACTGGGGAATGATTTTGAAGAAGAACGCCGCGACCGTCACCGCCGCGCGATGACCACTCCGATGATGACCCGTCCGACGCTCGGGCCAAGTATCCAGCTCCCAAACGCCGCGTTCGACGACTTTCCATCGGTTTGAATGGCCATAGTATTCCTAAAACAAACGTTTGAATGAGTCGGGAAGTGCGCCCCGCTTGGCAACGACGAGTCAATGAAAAAGCGAAGCGAAAATGTGGAATACCGCATTCCCGCACCAAGGGGTGGAAATAGCACCCGAAAAGTGCTATTAATGTGTCATTGGAAAGTTTCAGACAGGATATTGGACGAACATGAGTTTCAGTCTCACCCGGAAAACCGATTACGCCCTGTTGGCGCTGGCGCGTTTGAGCCAACCGGATATGGCTTTATCCAAGCCAAGGCGGAGTACCCCGGGAAGTGCCGATCTCCTCCCCAAGCCAAGGCAGAGCGAGTCTTCGAGCGCCGCCTTGGGTTCTTCCGCATCCGTCAGTGCCCGGCTGATCGCAGCCGAGTTCGATCTGCCTTTGCCGGTGCTGACCAATATCCTCAAAGACCTGACCATCGCCGGTCTGATCGCCAGTCGTCGCGGGGCGGGCGGGGGGTATCACCTTCAGCGCCCCGCTTCACAGATCACACTCGCGGAAGTGGTCGCCGCGATTGAAGGCCCGGTCGCACTGGCACGCTGTTGCGACACGCCGAAAACCGAAGACGCCTGTCCGACCTGCCGGGTCACGCCGCGTTGTCCGATCACGCACACCATGCACCGTTTCAACGACGCCATCACGCTGGCCATGCGCCAGCTTACCCTCGCACAACTGATGCGGGAAGATTTGAAGATCGCGTTGAACATCCAGCCGAACACCGAAAGTCAATCGCCTCGTTCGTTCCCACTCGCACAGACCGCCTAACGTTTTTTCAAAGTTGTTTTTATCACAGAGGGCGCAAAGCCACAAGACCCAAAGGAAAACAGAACAAGTTGAAGATCAAAAAACGATTGAATCCGTCTTCTTTGTATCTCTGCGACTTTGCGCCCTCTGTGATAAAGATTGAAATACTTTGACGTTGATATCAGAGGTTTCCATGCCCCCCACCGACACCGACACACAGGTTCACGAACTGACGCAGCAACGCCGCGAATACAAGTTCGGCTTCGTCACCGACATCGAACAGGAATTCGCGCCGCCAGGCCTCTCCGAAGACACCGTCCGCTTCATCAGCGCCAAAAAAGCCGAACCCCAATGGATGCTCGACTGGCGCCTCCGCGCTTACCGGCACTGGCTCACCATGACCCAGCCGACCTGGCCTCACCTGCCCTACGGTTACGGACCCATCGACTACCAATCCTCCAGCTATTACGCCGCTCCCAAAAAAGGCCCCAAATCCCTCGACGAAATCGACCCCAAAATCCGCGAAACCTACGACAAGCTCGGCATCCCCCTGTCCGAACAAAAACTCCTCGCCGGCGTCGCCGTCGATGCCGTCTTCGATTCCGTCTCCGTCGCCACCACCTTCAAAGGCGAACTCGCCAAGCATGGCATCATCTTTTGCTCCATCAGCGAAGCCACACGCGAACACCCCGATCTCGTCCAAAAATACCTCGGCTCCGTCGTCCCCTATTCCGACAACTATTTCGCCACGCTCAACGCCGCCGTGTTCAGTGACGGCTCGTTCGTTTACATCCCCAGGGGCGTCAAGTGCCCGATGGAACTGAGCACCTACTTCCGCATCAACGCCACCAACACCGGCCAGTTCGAGCGCACACTCATCATCGCCGATGAAGACGCCAAAGTTTCATACTTGGAAGGTTGCACCGCGCCCCAGCGCGATGAGAACCAACTCCACGCCGCCGTCGTCGAACTGATCGCGCATCGCAATGCCGACATCAAATACTCGACGATTCAAAACTGGTACCCCGGCGACCCCGACACCGGCAAGGGCGGCATCTACAACTTCGTCACCAAACGCGCCATCTGCCTCGAAGAAAACGCCCACGTCAGTTGGACCCAAGTCGAGACCGGCTCCGCCATCACCTGGAAATATCCCTCCGTCATCCTCAAAGGCGACAACTCCAA
>JBAYVY010000198.1:0-6868 GCA_041674345.1 Phycisphaeraceae bacterium
ACCGCCGGCGTCGAACCGATCCTCGCCCTGCGCTCGCTGTGGCTCAGCAACGACGACCGCTGGAACCACTACTGGTTGTGCGGCTCACCCCTCCGACAAGCCGCGTAGGGTGTCATGCACCCGTTTCGCCGCGGTTTTGGCTTGCGCCATGAGTGTCTGGGCGGCGGCCCCCTCCTCCAACGCCGACCGACGCGGCGCATACACCGTTCACTCTTCCGTCAACGAACAATACAACTATCACGTCGGCGTGCCCGAAAGCTACGACCCCCGACAAGGCGCGGGCATCCATCTGTTCTTCCACGGTCAGGGCAAAGACGGCGGAGTCGAATCCCTCGGCTCCTGGAAATCCATCTGCGAACCCAATCACCTCATCGTCATCAACATGCAGTTCCTCGACGGCAACAACCTCGTGGACACCGGCGGCAAGGTCAGGGCCGCCATGCAGGCCGCCGAACAAGTCATCGCCGATTACCACATCATCCTCCCAAGCCGCGGCATCATCGCCTCCTTCTCCGGCGGAGGCCTGCCCCACGCCCTCTACGCCGGTCAATCCTCACGCACAGGCCCCTCCGCCGCCTGGCCCTTTCCCTGCATGGCGCTTTACGGTTCCAACTACTGGTCCTCCCTCTCACCCACCCGCAAAATGTGCTACTTCGTCGGACTCGGCGAAAAAGAATGGCATATGGGCGGTCCCACCCTCGACGACACCCAAACCTCCCGCGCCCGTGAACTTTTCAACAACGCACCCCGCATCGGCTGCGATTTCGTCTTCCGCGTCGAAAAAGGCAAGGGCACAGCATCAGCCCACTCGACCGCGACGCCGTGTCCGCCATGTTCCACCGCTTCGACCTTGCGTTCAACCCTTTCATCTACGAACCCTTGTTCACCGACGCCGAGGTCCGCTCGCTGGCGCATCGCGCCAATCAGTTGCAACTGGGCGGCACACTCAAAGCGCTCGCCGCCCTGCTGGCCAAAACCGATCTCGGCGCGACCCAAAAACAACAGGCCCAACTGCTCCGGTCGCAGGTCCAGGCCCGCGCCGACGACGTGTTGAAACTCGCCCGATCCCTCGCCGATACCGACCCCCTCCTGTTCTCGCAATATCAGCAACCGTTCGGTTCGTAACCGGCCGGCACGCCGAAGGAATCGGCCTGGAAACAAACCATCGAACAGGCCGGCAAAAAGTGGCCGATGGCCAAGGTGCAATCGCCCCCCTGCAATCGTCCCCTGAGTTCCTACAATCTGAGTTCCCACAGGTCCGAGTTGACAGGTTGTAGGAAGGCGTGAGGCCTGAGGTGTGAGGGCGTTGTCTGCCGTACCTCAGGCCTCGGTGCTCAGGCCTCCCGCCTTTCCTCAATGTTCCGCCGCCCATTGGCGCAGGCGGGGTTGGACGACGTGTTGGAACAATATCTTCAAACAAGCGGCGGCAGGCAGGCAGAGGATCAGGCCGTACAGACCGCCGAGCGCTCCGCCGACGAAGACGACGATGAGGATCGTGACGGTGCTCATTTCCAGCGCCTTGCCCTGGATGTAAGGCGTGAGTATCCAACCCTCGATGAACTGGACGACGCCGTACACGACGGACGGCCAAACGACGACCAACCACACATCAAACGCGGGGTCCGCCATTCCGGGGGCGGGGATGGACAACCATTTGAGGATGATCGCCAGAGGCCAGGCGACGACGGAGGCGTAGGGGATCAAGCTGACGAACCCGGCGAAGATGCCGAGCAGGAAGGCGTAGGGCACGCCGCACATCCACCATCCGAGCCAGAACAGGATCGCCATGAGGAATGAAATGAGAATGCGTCCCCGGAAGAAGGTGGCGACGGCGTGATTCATTTTGCCGAGGATGTCGAGGATTTCGGTGCGGCGATGCGTGGGCAGATATTGCTGGAAGCCGCTGACCAGCGGGCCGAAGTGCCAGCAGAAGAAAAAGAAATAGACCGGGATCAGCGCGAGCATGGTCAGCACGTAGATCGCCGTGCCCATGACGCTCTGGAGGAAACCGGCGACGGTGCCGCCGCCGGCCATCGCCGCGCCGGCCAGATGCGCCAACGTCGCGCCGGGGTCGGCTTTGAGTTTCGCCGCCTCTCGGCGCACTTGTTCGGTGTATTGCTCGAAGTTCGAGCCGAACCGTTGTTGCGCCCAGTCGTTGAGCCGGTCGAGATAGGCGGGCAATTGTTCGATGAACGAGCCGCCCTCTTTGACGACGACCGGCCCCAGCCACCAGACCACGCCCGCCGTCGCCGCCGCCGCCGCGCCGAGCAACAGCGAGATCGACAACGTGCGAGGCATGCGCCATCGGCGCTCCATCATCGTCACCAGCGGATGCGACAAATACGCCAGGAACAAGCCGATCAGCACCGGCGTGAAAATCGCGCGAAGGTAATAGCCCAGCCACACCACGAACACGACCACGCCGATCAGCGTCAGATCGCGCACCCAGCAAATCCGCCACAGGTGCGGGCCGACGGGCTGACGATCGCTGGAGATACTCATGTCTTGCTTCCGGGGAACGGTTTGCTGTTTGCGGTTTACCGTTCGCGGTTAAGAACCAGCGCGTCGCCATTTCTCAACCGCAAACAGTGAACCGCAAACCCATTCCGGGGGTTATTCATGCTTCAGGCCCGCGACAGGTACGTCGGCGAACGGCACGTTTTCAACGGGAATCCGCGAAGCGAACGCTTCGTCGAAATCATAGACCTGACTGAAATCACGAATCGAATCGTGCTCGGTGGCGTGCATCAGTCCGCCATCGACCATTGCGAAAACGATGTGGCCGAAATCCTCCGTGCGGTTCAGGTTCCACCGGCGGAGCAGCGTGCGCGCCAGCAGGCCGTATTGCTCCAGCGCGTAGTCGCGCAGGCCGTGGCACAATTCCTGGCCGCTGACGTGACGGTCTTTTTCCTCCGCGGCCTGCGGGTTCTTTTTCAGGCGCTGCACCGTGTGGTCCAGCCCCCGCCGAACGAAATGAAACGCATCCATCGGATAGCGCGTTTGCTCCGCGATCTGCTTCAACGTCTTCGGACTGTCGGGTGTCGGATCGCTCATGATTTGTCCCTGCGTGTGTGCGAGATTATAGCGGGAAAGGGGATGTAGAGTAGAGGATGGTGAGTGGCGAGTAGCGAAGAGTGAAGAATCGGCTTGTCTTGCTTCGCTACTCGCTACTTATTACTCGCTACTCTTCCCTCACCACCGCCTTCCCTTCATCGCCCACCTGCGCTAAACTACCGGCCATGAGTCCAACTTCCCCCATCACCCCGCAGCCCGACGCGCGCGGCTACTTCGGCGAGTTCGGCGGGACCTTCGTCCCCGAAACCCTCGTCGCCGCCCTGCATTCGCTCGAATCCGAATACACCAGGGCCAGGGCCGACTCCGCTTTTCAGAAGCAACTGGCCGATCTGCTGACGCATTATGTCGGCCGGCCCACGCCGCTCTATTTCGCCAAACGACTCAGCGAACAACTCAACGGCGCCCGCATCTACCTCAAACGTGAAGACCTCGCCCACACCGGCGCCCACAAAATCAACAGCACCATCGGACAGGGGTTGCTCACCGTGCGCATGGGCAAAAAGCGAATCATCGCCGAGACCGGCGCGGGGCAGCACGGCGTGGCCAGCGCCACCGCCGCCGCCCTGCTCGGCCTCCAGTGCGACGTTTACATGGGCGCCGAAGACATGCGACGACAACGCCCCAATGTCATCCGCATGCAAATGCTCGGCGCGAAAGTCATCGGCGTGGACTCCGGCTCACGCACCCTCAAGGACGCCCTCAACGAAACCATGCGCGACTGGATGGCCAGCGTCGAATCCACGCATTACGTGCTGGGAACCGTCGCCGGGCCTCATCCGTTTCCGATGATCGTCCGCGATTTCCAATCCGTCATCGGCAACGAAGCCCGCGCCCAGTCGCTTGACCAAATCGGTCGCCTGCCCGATATCGTCATCGCCTGCGTCGGAGGCGGGTCCAACGCGGCCGGTATCTTTTACCCCTTCGTCAAAGATGAAGGCGTCAAACTCATCGGCGTGGAAGCCGGTGGACGATCCAACGCGATGGGCGATCATGCCGCGTCGCTCAGCTTCGGCTCGCCCGGTGTGCTGCATGGTTCACGCAGCTATGTGCTGCAAGACCCCGACGGCCAGACGGCGAATGTGCATTCGATCAGCGCCGGCCTGGATTATCCGGGGGTCGGCCCGGAACACAGCTATTGGAAAGACACCGGCCGCGCCGATTATGTGCCGATCACCGACACCGAAGCCCTCGATGCTTTCCAGATGTTGTGCAAGTATGAGGGCATCATTCCCGCGTTGGAAAGTTCGCACGCCGTGGCGCATGCCGTGAAGATCGCCCCGACGCTGAAACCCGATCAGGTGATCGTCGTGAACCTCTCCGGTCGCGGCGACAAAGACATTGATGAAGTCGTGCGACTGCTGGCGCATCACATCATTTTCTGACGAATATTCGGGCCGTGAAGAGTTACCCCACAATCATTTCTCGCAGCCCGTCTCGAAAAACTCCAAAGCTATGGGAGCAGTTTGCATCGGGCTTCCAATGCTGCGCTATACTCCGAGCAGCCTCAATTTTTCTTAATCCGCTTTTGAAGTACCCCGCTTTTCGTAGCACTCGTTCAAATGCTTCCCATGTGCCGCCTTGGATCATATCGGGATCCCGAAAGCTTGCGGACCTTGGAATAGTTACGGGAACTCGTGGATATGCTGCCCGCACAGCGTTCCAGTCTCCGAAATACCACGCTTCCAGTTCCTCGATGACCAGCCGATTCAAGACTTGATAGTTACCGCTACCTGCCATCGTGCGTATGCACATTCCAGCATCGGTGGCGATCTGGTCCAACTGCCGCTTCAAGGTCCGGCAATCGTCATCATCACGATCGACCAGAACAACAATGCGCCAGTCCGCTGGCAACCAAGACGAATATCCCTTCAGGCGTTCAGGCAATTTCCTTATCAGATCGTTCTTGCATTGATAGGGATATACTTCAAAACTTGTGCCGGTCAACAGGCGAGGCAGCAGAACCCGCAACGCCGCTTCCATAGATGGTTCTTCGACCAATACCTCGACGTGTCCCACCGCCATTACCGTGTTCCCTTCTTGGTGGGAGCGCCCGCATTCACCAAAGGATCTCCAACTCCCAGATGTCCCTCGGTCCATAAATGCCCCATCGTCGCTCCAGCTTTTACGAACTCCGAAATGCCTTGGATATCCAGTACATGTTTGACTTGGCTGTAACCACGATCATCTCGGTAGATAACACGAACTTCTTCCGGCTTCACACTGTTGAGAAAAAATGGCGAGTGCGTCGTTACCAAAAGTTGTGATCGTTCCGACGCTTCTCTGCATTCCTCGGCAAGTTCGGGAAGTAGCCGCGGGTGTAGGAAATTCTCGGGTTCTTCCACTCCAATAAAGTGAGGTGGATCAGGGTCCATTAACACCACAAGATAGGAAAGCATCTTGAGTGTTCCATCTGAAACGTATCGAGACATCACGGGTCGTTCAAACGGTGCGTCCTTAATCTGAAGCAATAAACGACCGTCTGTCATGGGCTCCGCGTCAACCCGCTCCAGACGCGGAACACGGCACCGCAGAGTTTGAAAAATTTGCTCCAATCGCTCCGGGTGTTGTTCTTTGAGATATTGGATAACGTTTGGCAGATTATCCCCGGTCTTGCTCAATCGCTCCTGCGGTCCAGCTTCGGGTTGGCTGCGGGTATCTTCAATCGAAAGGTAGGATACATACCAATCAGTAATGAACTCCCGTAGTGCCGCCACGCGCGGATGCTCCGCAAATTGCCCTAAGGTATTGACGGCGATTAAATCCGAGGAACGTAGTGGCACATCGACGCGTTGGTCCTGTTCATCCGGCATTTCGCCACTGATGGCGCTGCCTTGCCCTTCCTTATAGTTTAGAAACCGAAAAGGTTTTCCGTATTGCCCGCGCCTCCATTGAAGCCACTCTTCCGCCACATACGGACCTTTGCCGCCCTCGTGGATGGCTAAGTGATATGTGATTATGGGCTGCCTGGGCTGCTCTCTGTATTTGATCTCAATGACAACCGGCCCATCCTGCCCTCGCGTTTTCAACTCGCGTGCCCGTCCACGGCGATCCCACGCATGACGCAAACCATATTGAAAACACTCCGACAGAAAATTGAATACATCAAACACCGTCGATTTGCCGCTGCCATTGGGGCCTAACAAAACCATCAGCGGCGTAATGTCCCTGAATTCCACATCTTGAAGCACACGATAATTTTGAACACGAAGGTATTCAATCCTCGCTGGTGACTTGTTGTCCGAATCGTTTATTTTTGAAATCCGATTTGACGCCATATTTGTAGTCCTCGGTATCCTATTGCCTAATACCATTCTCCTCTCGAACTTGCCAATCGTTACGCTGCACGCACCGCCTCCGCCAGAATCTGATTCCTCCACTCCGGGCGGATCGCATCGCGCGTCACCAGATCAACCTTCACGCCCAACAGTTTCGCCAGTTCGTTTTGCAACGCCACGAACGCGAACAATCCCACGGGTTGATCGAACTCCACCAGCACGTCCACGTCGCTGTCCGCCCGCGCTTCGTCCCGCGCCACCGAACCGATGAGCGACAACGACCGCACATGGTGGTTCAGCCGCAATTCGGGCAATGCCCGCCGAAGCATCGACATGACCTGATCCCGTTTCATCATTTCATTATACACCGGCCCATCGGCCGCGCGTCTGAATCCGCGTAACCGTTCACGGGTTTAAAAACGGCGTTTTTGACCCAAAAACGAGGGTTGCAAGAGCCAAAATCGACCTTTTTCGTTAGCTTTCATTGGCTGACCCTCATTATTGGCTCAAAAACGGCG
>JBAYVY010000199.1:0-6867 GCA_041674345.1 Phycisphaeraceae bacterium
GCCTTGTTGATGGCAGGAATCTGTTGCCCAGACTTCAGGGCCTCTGCGATCTGCGGCTCCGTCCAACCACGCGGTCCCATTTGCTTCGCAATCTTATCAGTTATTCCTGCACGGCCACTAAGCCGCGAGCGGCTCCGGCCCCCGGCCCCCGGCCCCCGGAAGGTGGGATCAATCGTCGTCGTCGGGGGTGTTGAAGGGGGGATGGTTGGGGTCGGCGGGGATTTCAATGCGTTGGCATTTGACGGCGTGGCCGTGGTCGTCGAGATCGACCAGCAGGGCGCAGAGGCGGACGTCGTGTTCGGCGACGTTGAAGCGTTCGGGGACGGCGGTGGTCATGAACTTGAGGACGGATTCCTTGCGGCGACCGAGGACCGAATCGTAGGGGCCTGTCATGCCCAAGTCGGTGATGTAGGCGGTACCCCCCGGAAGTATGTGCGCATCAGCGGTGGGGATGTGGGTATGTGTGCCGATGACGGCGGCGACAGGGCGGTGACCGGGGGCGGCGAGGTAGTGGCCGAGTGCGACTTTTTCGCTGGTGGCTTCGGCGTGGATTTCGACGAGGACGGGGATGTCATCGTCCAACTCTTGCAGGATGAGATCGACGGTGGCGAAGGGGTCGTCGGCGGGGGGGCCGTTCATGAACAGACGACCGAGGACGGTGATGACGTAGAGTTGTTTATCGCCGCCCCCGGAACCGGCGGAGCGGAGGAGCATATGGCGTTGGCCTGGGGCGGATTCGGGGAGGTTGGCGGGTCGGATGATATGGGGTTCGGAATCGAGCGCGGGGTAGATATCGGGTTGACGGAGGGCGTGATCGCCGAGGGTGACGCCGTCGATGCCGTAGGATTGAAGTTTGCGGAACAGGGCGCGGGTGATGCCGGAGCCGCCGGCGATGTTTTCGGCGTTGGCGATGACCAGGTCGATGGCCAGGTCGCGTCGAAGTTGGGGCAGTTGTTGTTGAACGACGCGGCGACCGGGTCGTCCGACGATATCGCCGATCATCAGGAAACGGAGTGACATGGATGCGAGGGTAGCACAAGCGGGGGTTTTTGGCCAAAGGTCGGGCGCATTGTGAATCAATAACGGGTATGGTAATAATGTCGGGATGAATCAGATGGTGTTATTACCGAAGCCGCGACGGATGCGGGTGGGCGATGAACGGGTGGTGGTGAAGGGCGTTGCGCCGCGGGAGGTGATTGACGCGGGGGCGGTGTCGCATGAGCAGGGGTATCGGCTGACGATGGACGGATCAGGCGTGCGGATCGAGGCATATGACCCGGCGGGGTTGCGTTATGCGCGATGCACGTTGAAGCAGATTGTGGAGCAGGCGGATGCGGAGGGGCGGGTGGAAGTGATGGAGGTGGAGGACTGGCCGGACTTCGCGGCGAGGGGGGTGATGCTGGACATCAGCCGGGACCGTGTGCCGACAATGGCGACGCTGCGGGAGTTGGTGGATTTACTGGCGTCGTGGAAGATCAATCAGTTTCAGCTTTATACGGAACACACGTTCGCGTACCGGGATCACAAGAAAGTGTGGGAACATGCTTCACCGATGACAGCCCAGGAGATACGGGAATTGGATGGGTATTGCGCGGAGCGGGGGATTGAGTTGGTGCCGAACCAGAACAGTTTCGGGCATTTGAATCGGTGGCTGGCGCACAAGGAGTACGTGCATTTGGCGGAGACGCCGGACGGGTGCATGACGCCGTGGAGCAAGGAGCTTCACCCGCCGATCACGTTGTATCCGGGCCAGGAGAGCTTGGCGTTTTTGGGGAAGTTGTTTGACGAGTTGCTGCCGAACTTTTCGAGCGGGTTGTTCAATGTGGGATGTGATGAGACATGGGAGTTGGGTCAGGGCCGGAGCAAGGCGGCGTGCGAGGAGCGCGGGACGGTGTGGGTGTACGTGGATTTTTTGAAGGAGATTCACAAACTGGTGTCGGCCCGCGGGCACAGGATGATGTTCTGGGGGGACATTGTGCTGAAGCACCCGGAGTTGATCGCGGAGTTACCGAAGGATTTGATCGCGCTGGAATGGGGATACGAGGCGACGCATCCGTTCGACGCTGATTGCAGGCGATTCGCGGCCGCGGGGCTGCGGTTTTATGTGTGTCCTGGAACATCGACATGGAACACGATCGCGGGTCGGACGGACAACGCGATGGGGAACCTGCGGAACGCGGCGGAGAACGGATTGAAGCACGGCGCGAGCGGATTTTTGAACACCGACTGGGGGGACAACGGACACTGGCAACCGCTGCCGGTGTCGTATTTGGGTTACGCGTACGGCGCGGCGGTGAGTTGGTGCGCGGCGGCGAATGGGGAGATGGACATCGCCGCGGCGCTGGATCGTTGGGCGTTCGCGGATCGGGCGGGGGTGATGGGCGCGGTGGCGCGGGATTTGGGCAACGTGTATCAGGCCGGGGGCGTCAAGAGCGAGAACAACAGCGTGATATGGAGCATCTGGCTCAAGATGAATCAGCCGACGGATCACGAGGCGTGGCGAAAGTGGGTTGACGCGGATCGGATGCGTGAGGTGATCGAGGCGATTGACCGTGCGATCGCGCCGCTGGATCGTGCGCGGATGGATCGACCGGACGCGGCGTTGATCGTGTCGGAATATCGTTGGGCGGCGGCACTGTTGAGGCATCTGGCGCGTGCGGGGATCGCGCGGCTGGAACATCCGACGACGATGGCGGATGTGCCGGCGAAGTTGCGGGAGGAACTGGCGGCGGAGTTGGAGCCGCTGATCGTCGAACATGAGCGATTGTGGCGGGCGCGGAGCCGGGAGGGCGGGCTGAGCGACAGCGCGGGACGGTTGCGGAAGGTGTTGGGGATGTACCGGTGATGAGAGGAAAGTCGGAAGTCGGAAGTATTTTATACACGGCTCTTTACTTCCCACTTCCCACTTCCCACTTCCCACTTCCCACTTCCGACTTCCGACTTTCCCCCCGACTTCCGACTTTCCACTTTTATGAATCGCGGTTTGACAATCGGGCGGCGTGGGTTTTCACTGTGTGGCTCATTGTGGAGTGACATTATGACCAGCGACGGTGACAAGCGTTATCAGCGGGCGATGCGGATGCTCGGCGAGCATGGGCAGGAGCATTTGTTGAAGTTTTACGGGGAATTGAGCGAGGGGGAGCGATCGCGATTGCTGGGGCAGATCGAGGCGATTGATTTTTCACAGATGGATCGGTTGATCGAGACATATGTGAGGAACAAGCCGGTGTTCGAGGTTCCGGCGAACCTGGAGCCGGCCCCGTTTTTTGCGATGACGCCGGACGAGAAGACCCGCACCCAGTATGGTGCGGGCTATGAGGTGGCGAAGGCGGCGGGAGCGAAGTTGCTGCGCGAGGGGAAGGTGGCGGCGATGGTGGTGGCGGGGGGGAGCGGGACGCGATTGGGGTGGAACGGGCCGAAGGGCACGTACCCCGCCGGGCCGGTGTCGGGCAAGCCGCTGTTTGAATTGTTCGCGGAACAGATTCGCGGCGCGATGAAAAAGTTCGGCGCGACGATCGCGTGGTACGTGATGACCAGCCCGGCGAACCACGCGGAGACACAGGCGTTTTTCAGGAAGCACGATCACTTCGGATTGAATGAGGCGGATGTGTTTTTCTTTGTGCAGGGCACGATGCCCGCCATCGGGCTGGACGGCAAGCTGCTGCTGGAAACCAAGGGTTCGCTGGCGCTGAGTGCCGACGGACATGGCGGATCGCTGAAGGCGCTGTATCGAAGCGGCGCGATCGCGGACATGAAAAAACGGGGCGTGACGACGATCAGTTACTTTCAGGTCGATAACCCGATGGTGAAGATTTTCGACACGCTGTTTCTGGGCTTGCACGCGACGGAGCGGTCGCGGATGTCGAGCAAGATGATCAGCAAGGAGTTCGGGAAGGAGAAGCTCGGCAATTTCTGTCTGATCGACGGGAAGCTGACGGTGGTGGAGTATTCGGATTTGCCGGACGAACTGGCGGAGCAGCGATTGGCGAACGGCCGGTTGCGGTTCGAGGCGGGCAGCCCGGCGATTCACTTGCTGGAGGTGGGGTTTGTGGAACAGTTGAACGCGGGCGGGGAATTGGCTTTGCCGTTTCATCGGGCGGACAAGAAGGTGTCGTGCGTGAACCCGGCCCCCGGAAGTGGAGCGGCGATCACGATCCAGCCGGACAAGCCGAACGGGGTGAAATTGGAGCAGTTCGTGTTTGACGCGCTGCCGCTGTGCGAGCGGACGATGATATTGCAGACGGATCGTGCGGAGGAGATCGCGTTCATCAAGAACGCGGAGGGCGACGATTCGCCGGCGACGAGCAAGCGGGTGCAAAGCGAACGGGCGGCGCGTTGGCTGGAGGCGGCGGGGGTGAAGGTGGCGCGCAAGCCCGACGGCACGGCGGACGCGGTGATCGAGTTGTCGGCATTGACCGCGCTGTGCGCGTGCGATTTGAAAAATGTGAAGTTGCCGGGCAGGATCGAGGCGGGAGCGAAAGTTGTGATATGATGCCCCCGGAATAGTGATCCCCGCAAAGCCCCTAAGAAGGGGCATTGCGGGGCTTGGGCGGCGGTATTTTTCGTTGAGGCGATGACATGTCGAATGATTCCGGCGAGAAGACGGATTGGGGCGTGTGGCTGGCCAGCGCGGCGATGGTGTTGGTGCTGGGGGTGGTGTTTTTCGGGGGATTGGCGTGGCGGTGGATGGGAGCGCGTCCCCGTGCGCCGGGCATGACGACGGTGGTGGCGCACACGCAGACGTTGATGCAGCCGGTGCAATTCGCGGATGAATCGGCGATGCGGACGGCGATGGACATGCTGCCCGGCCGGACGCTGGCGGAGGCGTTGGGGTTGCTGCGCGTGCCGGCGACGGCGGCGATGGCGCACCCGGACCAGATGGTGTCGTATCGCATCATCGTGACCGGGCCGCGGCGCGGGACGATCACGCTGGTGGTGGATCACGGGCAGGTGACGGGCGCGGAGTTTGTGAAAGAATGAAGAAGAATTGCGGATTGCGGATTTCGGATTGCGGATTTGAGATTCGCGGCTCGCCGCGTGCCTGTCTGTCAATCCGCAATCCCAAATCCGAAATCCGCAATCGTCAGGTTCTGTCGATGTCGAGGTCGCAGTTGCGTTCGGCGCAGAGTTGTTCCAGTTCGTTGCGGATTTGTTTGAGGGCGTCGGCATGATCGTCGGCGATCTGGATGAGCATGACAATGGCGAAGCGTCCTGCGAGGTGGATCATCCGGCTGTCGGCCACGTTGGCGCGCTGATCGGCCAGGAGCCGGGTGAGCTGATCGACCAGCCCGGCGCGATCGTCAGCAACGGCGGTGAGAACGAGGGATGCCATGCTGCGATTATACGCCAGATGTGTTCGGATTGTGGTCATTCGTCATTGGTGATTGGTCTTTGGGGTTCTCGTCACCAGGTTCTCGTCACCGGGGTTGCTGGTTGGTGAGCGGCAAATTATAGTGCATCATGGTTTTGGGGCGATTTCCACAATCGCACCCCCCGCACCCCGGCACCCCTCGGATCGACGCGCCGAACATATTGGAGGCGTTCATCATGACAAGCGGACAAACAATCAAACGTCTGACGGCAACCATGATTCTGGCGACGGTGCTGATGCTGTGCGCCGCGGCGCAGGCGAAGGTGGCGGTGGTCTATCTGAAAGACCGGCCCGAACCGCTGAAGGGCGAACTGGTGTCCCAGACCAGCGACAAGCTGATTTTGAAGATCGCCGGGATCGACACCCCGATCAACAAGGCCGATGTCGTGAGGATGGAGTTTGAAAAATCCCTCACCGAACAGTACCGCGAAAAACGCGCGGTGATCGCCAACGACGACTACCCCCAACGCTATCAACTGGCGTACTGGGCATATCAGCAGGGCACCCTGGAGGGCGATCGTCTGGCGGCGGCGGAACTGGCGGCTGTCTTGCAGGTCAAGCCCGACTTCAAAGAGGCGAAACTGCTGTCGGAACTGGTCCTCCAACGCATCAAAGCCGCGACGCAACCGAAGCAACCCGCCCCCACCACGCCGGCACCGACAGCGCCCGCCGCCACAACACCGACCGCGCCCGTTCCGGGGGCGGTTCCGGGGGCGGATGTGAAGGTGCCCCTGTTGGAACGCGATGATGTGAATCTCATCAAGGTGATCGAGTTGGACCTTCGGATCAAACCCGCGGTCACGATTTCGCCGAAGGTGATCGACGATTTCCTCAACGAGTATCGGGCGAACAAAGCGGTGGAGCCGTACCTCGGCCCCAATGGTGTGAGAAAGTTCAAGGGCCTCAAGGGCTACGAGCAGGTGGAAGTGATGTTCGCGGCCAAGGCGGCGAAGTTTTACAAGGACATCATCGTGCGGGATGAACCCAAGGCGCTGTCCGATTTCCGACAGACCTATTACCCCACGCTGGTTCTGCGAAGCTGCGGCTCGTGCCACGGCGACGGCAAGGCGGCGGGACTGTACGTCATCACCCACAACGCCACCCGCGAAGACGTGGCCTATACCAACTTCCTCATCCTCACCCGCACCGGCACCCGCGGCGAGCCGCTGATCGACCGCGCCACGCCCGCCGATTCGCTGCTGCTCCAGTACGGCCTGCCGCGCGACCAGGCCAAGTTCCCCCACCCCGATGTCAAGGGCTTCAAACCCTATTTCAACAACACCACGGACGCGAGTTTCACCAACGCCGCCGATTGGATCGCTTCACTGCTGCCCAGCAACGGTAACGACCCCTACCCCGTGACGTATAAAGTCCCCGCCACCGCCAAAACGGAAAAGAAGTAACCCCGGCCCCCCCCGGAAAACCGCGTCTCGGAAGACGCGGCTGATAAAGATCGAACCCCGCACCCCGCATCCCGCATCCCGCACCCCGCACCC
>JBAYVY010000200.1:0-6856 GCA_041674345.1 Phycisphaeraceae bacterium
AAACGCTGAAAGTTGGAAAAGCGTGTTGAACGGCATGAACTGAATGCCCGTCGCCGCATAAAGTTTCTCCGCCCCGATGCGATCGATGACTTTCGCCATCGCCGCGTCATTCCGCGGGTCACGATAAGCCCACGGCAAACCGATCAGCGACCCGCTGCGACCGATCAAACCGAAATCCACCCCCCAGGTGTCCACGCCCAGCGACGTCAATTCCAGCCCGTTTTCCCCGCAGTATTTCCCCGCCGCGGTCAATCCCTGTTTCAGGTTCGCCCACAACCCCAACGTGTCCCAATGATAACCGTCCGGCAACAGGTGCATGTTGTTTTCAAAACGATGCAACTCGTGCAGCGACAGCTTCCCGTCCGCCAGCACCCCCAGCATCGCCCGCCCCGAACCCGCGCCCAGATCAAACGCCAAATATGCTTTGCTATTCATGATGATTCACCTGTTCTTTGATTCACCAAGAGGGCCACAGAGAGCCACAGAGGAGGAAAAAGCAGAACATCAGGACAGCAGAAAAGCACAACATTCAAATGCCATCGCCACATGTTCTGTTGTTTTGCTTTTTTGATTTTCTGTTTTTCTCCTCAGTGGCTCTCCGCGGCCCTCTTGTGGTGAATTGTCTTTTGCGGTTGCTTCTTTATGCGTAGCTTGATGCCTGCACCTCGCCCCGCGCCTTGCGGGCGGCGGTGCGTTCAGTCGCGGCCCGTTGCTGATGACCGCTGGCGCGATACTCCGCCACCGGGTCGGGCGGCAGATCGTGCGACATGCGCCACTCGGCCAGCAAATCCCGCACATCCGTCTCATAGGCATCGACCAGGCATCGCTCGGCCATCACGATGTCGCCCTTGTTCTGCGCCGCGGCCAGTTTCTTGCGATCCACCAATTGCGCCTTCAGATACAGCTTCTGCGCCATATCGACGGTGCCGAGCGATGCTTCGATTTTGTTCTTCAAATTGTGCGACTGATCGACCATGTACGCTATTTTAGCCTGTTTCCCCGTATCAAACTCGTGTTGAGCGATCACGTTGAAAATGCGGAACGCGGCAAACGGATCAATCGACCCCAGCGTCAGATCGTCGTCGGCGTATTTGCGATCATTGAAGTGAAATCCGCCCAGCAGGTTTTCATCCAGCAGGAACGCGACGATGTGTTCAATGTTGCAGCCCGGCAGATGGTGGCCGGTATCGACCAGCACCTTCGCCTGTTTCCCGGCGTGTTTGGCGAAGAACGCCGACATGCCCCAATCGGCGATGTCGGTGTGGTAGAAACCCGGCTCAAACGGCTTGTATTCGACGAGCATCGTCATGCCGGTCGGCATCTTGTCGTGCAGCTTTTTCAGCGCGGTCTGCATGTCATGCTTGCGGCGGACGATGTTGTCCTGCCCGGGGTAATTGGTCCCGTCGGCGAACCAGAGCGACAGCAGATTGCTGTTGACGGCCTTGCCCAGCGCGATGCAATCGGCGATGTGATCGAAGGCCTGTTTGCGGGCGGAAGCATCGGGGCTGCACAGCGAGCCGAGTTTGTAGCATTGATCCTGAAAGACGTTGGGGTTGATGGAGCCGATTTTCACACCGTGCTTTTTGGCGAGTTTCACAACATCGCGAGGGTCTTGGCCGGGCTTGAAGTCCCACAGCACATGGACGGCGACAGTCGGACAGATGCCGGTGAGTTGGTGGCACAGTCCCGCGTCGGCGAATTTTTCCTCGACGGTGGACGCGGCGGAGGGTTGGAAGAACTTGCCGAATCGTGTGCCGGTGTCGGCGAAACCCCAACTGGGCAGTTCAATCTGAAAGCGGTCCAAGGCCCTGAACTGTTGCGATTCGTTGATGCGAGCCATTATGTTGCCCTTCCTCTGATAAAGAAGACCCTTTTGTACCATGCCGCGCCGCGGCCTACAATCTGTGCCCCCCGATGAATGAATCGCCATGAATCCACCCATGACTGAACAAGAACGATCGGCCCTGCAACAGATGGAACCGGCGACCGAGCCGGTGTTGCAGGCACAGGTCGTCGCGCCGACCAAGCCGCGCGGCCTGCCGACGCATCTGCCGCTGCCGCTGTTGGTGTTGTCGCTGGCGGTCTGGCCCCTGCTGGAACAGTTGATGAGCGCGCTGGTGGGTTTCGTCGATACGTCGCTGGCCGGCCGCATCAGTCCGCAGGCCACCGAAGCGGTGGGCGCGGCGGGTTATTTCATCTGGCTGATCGGCATGTTGCACAGCGCGGTGGGCATCGGCGCGACGGCGGTGGTCTCACGCAACGTCGGAGCCGGTGATTACAAAACCGCGGATCACGCGATGGGGCAGGCATTGACGCTCGCATCGGTCTGGGGCGTGCTGACCGCGATTCTGCTGGCGGCTTTGGCGGGTTTTGTGCCGGTGATGCTGTCGATCCGCGATGACTCGGCGTGGCTTTGCACGGCCTACCTGCGATGGTTGGCGATGGCGACGCCCTGTGCCGCGATTCTGTTCGTCGGGGCCGCGGCGTTGCGAGGGGCCGGTGACATGCGCAGCTCGTTCGCCGTGATGTTGCTGGTCAACATCGTCAACACCCTCGCCAGCATCGCGCTGGTGCGCATCGGCTGGGGGTTGCACGGCGTGGCCGTCGGCACGGTGATCGCATGGACGGTCGGCGCGATCACCATGCTGGCGATACTGGCTCGCGGACGCGCCGGCGTGAAACTTTTCAAGCATGACATGCGATGGCACTGGCCGATGATGCGACGGATCGTGCGTGTGGGCGTGCCGGCCCTGTTGGAAAACGGCGGATACTGGGCGGGCAACTTCGTCATCATCGTGCTGGCTGGTTATCTGGCGAAACTGGGGTTGAGCGAACGACCGCTCGGTTCGCACATCGTCGCGGTGCGAATGGAGGCGTTCAGCTTTCTGATGGGCATGGCGTTCAGCATCGCCGCCGCGACGCTGGCCGGCCAATACCTCGGCGCGAACGATCCGCACGGCGCCCGTCGCGCGGTGCGGTGGGCGTGGATCATGGGCGCGGGGATCATGGGCGTGATGGGGGTGCTGTTCATGGCGATACCCGATGCGCTGGTTCGCATCATGACCGACCAGCAGCCGTTTGTAAGCGTCGCGCCGCATCTGCTTTTTCAGGCCGGTTGGGCGCAGATCGGATTCGCCACGGCGTTGATATTGTCCGGCGCGCTGCGCGGCGCGGGCGACACGAAGGCGACGATGGCGATGACGTTCGGCTCGACGTTTCTGGTGCGCGTGCCGCTGGTGTGGTTGCTGGCGATTCACTGGCGCGGGGGGCTGGTGTGGTTGTGGGTCGCGCTGGCGACGGAACTGTGGTTTCGCGGGTTGATATTCGTGTTGCGCTTCGTGCATGGGGGGTGGATGAAGGTGCGGGTGTAGGGGGAAGAGGCGTTCGGCGTTCGGGTAAGATAATTGATCCGCACGGAGTTACTGACATGAGTGTGAAAAAAATCAACGATGCGTATATCGCTGACACGGCCCGCGTGATCGGCGATGTGAAACTCGGCCGGGATGTGAACGTGTGGTACGGCGCGGCGATTCGCGGCGACGTGGCGCCGATCGTCATCGGCGAAGGCACGAACATCCAGGACAACGCGGTCATTCACTGCGATCACAAGGTGGCCAACGTCATCGGATGCCATGTGGTGATCGGGCACGGCGCGATCGTACACGGCATGAGCGTCGGCGATGGCACGCTGATCGGCATGGGCGCGGTGGTGCTGGGGCGGACAAAAATCGGTCGCAATTGTCTGATCGCGGCGGGCGCGGTGGTGCCGCCGGGCCTGGAGGTTCCCGACGGCATGGTCGTGATGGGTGTGCCCGGCAAGATCGTGCGGGAAACCAACGACAAGGAGAAGGCGTACATGGCGAAGCTGCCGCCGCATTATGTCAAGCTGGCGAAGCGGCACGTGGAGCGGCCGGACGAGCCGTGGGTGTTTGAACGCGACGAGATTGAGAATCCGCCGGCGGGGTGGTAATGACAAGAAGCCAACAGCCAACAGGGACCAGCCAGTAGAAGAAGATGTCCGCTCTCCTGTTGGCTGTTGGCTTGTGGCTGTTGGCTATCAATATTTCGTCATTCGTCATTTCGGCGATACACTGGTCGTAGTTGGGAGGTCATCAAACATGATTCAGCTCGGCGTCAACATCGATCACGTGGCCACGATTCGGCAGGCGCGCAAGACTTACGAACCCGATCCGGTGTGGGCGGCGGCGGAGGCGCAGCTCGGCGGGGCGGACGGCATCACGGTGCATCTGCGCGAAGATCGCAGGCATATCCAGGATCACGATGTCGAACGCATCAAGACCATGTGCCACGTCAAGTTGAATCTGGAAATGGCGGCCACGGATGAGATGGTCGCCATCGCCTGCCGGATCAAGCCGCAACTGGCGATGCTCGTGCCGGAGGGACGACTGGAAGTGACGACCGAAGGCGGGCTGGACGTGGCGGGCCAATTGAATCGGTTGCGGAATGTGGTGAAGACATTGCGCGATGCGGGCATGGCGGTCAGCGCGTTCATCGACGCGGAGCGCAAACAAGTGGAGGCGGCGGCGCAGGCGGGGTTCAGCGTGTGCGAGATTCACACCGGGCCTTACGCCCATGCGTTTCACGAACATCGCGGAGATGTCGCGGCCCCGGCGGTGAAAGCGGAGATTGCGAAGGTGGCGGAAGCGGGACGAATGATCGTCGAGGCGGGAATGCAGTTCAACGCGGGTCACGCGCTGAATTATGTGAACGTATCAGCGATCGCGGCACTTCCTGGGACGCTTCCGGGGGCGGGGGTGCGTGAATTGCACATCGGCCACGCGATCATCAGCCACGCGATATTCGTGGGATTGCGAACAGCGGTGCGCGAGATGAAGGAACTAATGATCCGGGCGTCGGCGATGCGGTGAAAATGAATCTTTCGCTTGACGCTGTCGCGCACAATCTGCTACCCTCAACCCGTGAGAAAAACCGTAAGCCAACCCACTCTCTTTCCGCCTCCCCGCAAAGCGATCTCTGCCCGCTTCTCTTGCGAGGCGGATATTGTTTTCGCGCAAGGCGAGGCATATGACCTGCTGAAGGAATGCCCGGACGGATTCGCAAATCTTGTTATTACTTCCCCGCCGTACAACCTCGGCAAGGAATATGAAGTAACGGCCAAACTGGAACACTACCTGGCCGAACTGTGTCCGAGCATCGCGCAACTAAAAGCTAATCAATAGCAGGAGGATGGTGCGCCATCCATGCCCAATCTACACAAAGCCAACTTGTTGCAACAACTACAAGAGCGATTCGGCGAACTGCGAAAAATGCCTGAAAGCCAATCATTATTTATTATTGGTGAAGATGCAGCTCGCATTTATTACCGCTACTCGAAGTTGCATGATGAACGCCGTACTTTTTTTGGATTGCGCGAGGTAGATTTAAGGCGATTAGAAGGCCATAACAGTTTCCTTTGCCTGCAACTGGATGATGGCTCTGACCCGATCTTCATCCCCTATTCTGATTTTGAAGAAGTCTTCCATGCAACAGAACCAGCCAACGATGGGCAATATAAGGTGCAGTTGTATTTGACGGAACAAACCAAGGAACTTTATATCGCTCGACAAGGTAGATTTAGTGTTGAAGGTTTCATTTGTTTTGACTCTCTACAACGAAGTTTGAATGAGGGGCACCTGAATGATTATCAGGCATTATCGCACTACCAAGTGCAAACACTGCTAGCCGGGATCGGACATTGCAAGGGGCATCAAGTGTGGATACCCGACCACGATACAGGACGACTGGATTGGTCTATCACCGACCAGTTTCAGTTGTGCAAGGCATTGCCCAACGGGTTTGAAAAAGTGGCGGCGATTTTGGCAGAGATCGACGTCGTTTGGATCAACGCTGGTGCTACTCGTATTGAAGCTCTCTTTGAAGTCGAACATTCAACACCTATTTATTCCGGCCTTCTACGGTTCAATGACCTCTTGCTTACCGCACCGAGTCTATCCCGATTCTCGATCGTCTCGAATGACACACGACGCGCACTTTTTTCCCGACAGATGTACCGCCCAACATTTAAGAAAAGCGGATTATCCGACCTCGTGAGTTTTCTTGAGTATCCAAATGTCTTTGACTGGCACGAACGTCTCGTTCGCGGAGAACATACCGATGCCACGCAAAATATCAAATAAGGTCTTTGTCGTTGTGCAAGTGATGGCCGGTGTAGCCGTAGATGCCCATTGTTTTTGCAATATGCGAGTTGCGGAGAAATTCGCTAAAAAATCGCGATTGGAGTGCGACGAGAATGATGACGATGTGCAAATCTTCGAGGCGACTGTTCAAGATGATAGCTGATAAAACTACAATGCGTAACAACGAACTTGTCCGACATCGACATCCCGGTACTTATTCTTGGAATCGACGTATAACCCTGCCAACAGCATAAACCCGCGATGAAGATTATTGATTGCGATAACGCCCATGCCGAAGCGATACTGGCGATCTTCAATGAAGCCATCGTCAATTCAACGGCGTTGTACGATTACAAGCCGCGGACGATGGAGATGATGGCGGCGTGGTTCGGGGCGAAACGGCGCGGGAATTACCCGGCGATCGGGCTGATATCGGAAAACGACGGCGAGTTATTGGGATTCGCCAGTTACGGCATTTTCCGGGGGTTCGCGGCTTACCAATACACCGTGGAACATTCACTCTACGTCGCGGCGAATCATCGCGGACGCGGGTTGGGCAAGGTGCTTCTGAAAGAACGTATGCGTCCGGTGAAGCACAGGTTGCCGCAGGATTGCGGAGAAGCGCGGTCGTTTCGGCGGAGCGAGCCGAGCAGTTGATGGTGAAGAACGGGTTTTCGGCGCAGCGTGCCCGTGATTTC
>JBAYVY010000201.1:0-6845 GCA_041674345.1 Phycisphaeraceae bacterium
CCCGACAGCACCGTCATTTAAGGAGCATTGGTCGATGAAAGCCCCCATTCGTGTCGCCGTCACCGGAGCCGCCGGTCAGATTGGTTATTCGCTGTTGTTCCGCATCGCCAGTGGGCAGATGTTCGGCCCGGAGCAGCCGGTCATTCTTCAGATGATCGAAATCCCCGTCGAAGCCGCGCTCAAAGCGCTCGACGGCGTGGCGATGGAACTCGAAGACTGCGCCTTCCCGCTGCTCAAGGGCATGGTGCTCACGTCCGATCCGAAAGTCGGCTTCAAGGATGCGAACTGGTGTCTGCTGGTCGGCGCCAAGCCTCGCGGCAAGGGCATGGAACGGGCCGACCTGCTGAAAGACAACGGCAAAATCTTCATCACCCAGGGCCAGATCATTGATGCCGTGGCGGCGGACAACGCCCGCGTCGCGGTGGTGGGCAACCCGGCCAACACCAACACCATGATCGCCGCTTCGCAGGCCAAGCGTCTGCCCGCCGATCGTTTCACCGCGATGGTCCGCCTCGATCAGAACCGCGCCGTCGCCCAACTGGCCAAGAAGGCCAACGTCGATGTCAAAGACATCAGCGACGTCTTCATCTTCGGCAACCACAGCCCGACGATGTTCCCGCAATTCGCCCACGCGAAAATCACCGGCCGGCCCGTCACCAATGTCATCGGCCATCACGACTGGCTGAAGACCACGTTCCTGGAAACCGTCGGCAAGCGAGGGGCCGCCATCATCGCCGCGCGAGGCCTGTCCTCCGCCGCCTCCGCCGCCAACGCGCTGGTCGATCACGTTCACGACCTGATGACCCCCGGCAAAATTCACTCCGTCGCCGTGAAATCCAACGGCATGTACGGTTTCGACCCCGATGTGTGGGCCGGCCTGCCCGTCAAAACCACCACCCCCGGCGGTTACGAAGTTCTCACCAACGTGCCGATGGACGCCTTCGCCAGGGAAAAACTCGCCGTCACCAACAAGGAACTGGTCGAAGAACGCGACACCGTGAAATCCATGCTCGGGTAAAACCTCAAAGATGTTTTCACCATAGAGGCACAGAGACACAGAGTATGAAAACAGAAAATCAGAAAAGCGAAACAGCGGAACATGTCGCAGTTGAATCCGAATGTTGTGCTTTTCCGCTGTTTTGATGTTTTGCTTTTTCCTCCTCTGTGTCTCTGTGCCTCTGTGGTTCATTCCGGGGATCAGGAGTTCGCCATGCAGGTACAGGTAGCCGTTTTGTGTGATGCCGCGACCGATTCGATGGGCAAGCTCAACATCCTCGGCGCGTTCGACGCGCTGATGGCCCGCGAGTTCCCCATCGTTCACCCCATGTGCGCCGTCGCCGTGCGGCTCATGTTTGAACGCCACGAGGAGGGCACGCGCAAACTCGAAATCCGCTTCGTCGATGACGACGGCCAGGAAATCATCGACCGCATCGAAGGCCAGCTCTCCACCCAAATCCCCCCCAACCGCCCCTTTGTCAGCCAGAACATGGTGCTGAATCTTCAACGCATCGAGTTCAAGAAGCCCGGCCGCTACGAAGTCGATATCTTCATCGACGGCACCCTCGCCGTCGCCATCCCGCTCAGCGTGCTGGACCCCGGCCAGATGCGATTGAACGGGTGAATGGATTTCTGATGTCGGATTTCTGATTTCTGATTTGAAGACGCGGCGCAAATGCTGTCTTGAAATCAGAAATCAGAAATCACAAATCAGCAATTCCTCACATTCCCGGCCGCGCCATCGCGTAAACCATTGCCGTTTCCCGCTCGAACATCCGCGCGATTCGCATGAGTTTGTGTTCGCTGAAATCGGGACCGAGGAATTGCAATCCGACCGGCAGCTTCTTCCCGTCCACTTCCGTCAGACCCGCCGGAATCGAAATCCCCGCGTTGCCCGCCAGGTTGCAGTTCACCGTGTAAATGTCGTTGAGGTACATGCTGATCGGGTCGGCGGTTTTTTCGCCGAACTTGAACGCCGGGCCGGTGGTCGTCGGACAGATGATCGCATCGACTGTCTCGAACGCCTGATCGAAGTCGCGTTTAATCAGCCGCCGCACCTTCAAAGCCCGCAGGTAATACGCATCGTAATATCCGCTCGACAGCGCGTACGTGCCCAGCATGATTCGCCGCTGCACTTCCGGGCCGAACCCCTCCGCCCGTGACGCGGCGTACAAATCCATCAGGTCGTCCGCCTGTTGGGCGCGATGCCCGTAATGAATCCCGTCGTATCGCGCCAGGTTGCTCGATGCTTCCGCGGTGGCCACCAGGTAATACGTCGGTATGCCGTATTCCGTGTGGGGCAGATCGACTTCGATGATCTCCGCGCCCAGCTTGCGGTAAATCGCCGTCGCTTCGTCCATCATTTTCGCCACCGACGCATCGTTGCCCTCGCCCATGTATTGTTTGGCCACGCCCAATCGCAGTTTGGCGGGCGGGGTATCCAGAGCCGACAGATAGTCGGGCAGCGGTCCCGATGTCTCGGCGTCCGCGCTGGTCGAGTCACGTTCATCGTGACCGGCGATCACGTTCATCAGCAATGCCGTGTCCGCCACGATGCGAGTGAACGGGCCGATCTGATCCAGCGACGATGCGAACGCGACCAGTCCATATCGGCTGACCAGCCCGTAAGTGGGTTTCAAGCCGACCAGTCCGCACAATGACGCGGGTTGACGGATCGACCCGCCGGTGTCCGATCCGAACGACGCCGCGCACAAGTCCGCCGCCAGCGCCGCCGCCGATCCGCCGGATGATCCGCCGGGCACTCTCGACGTGTCCCACGGATTGCGCGTCGGGCCGAAGGCGCTGTTCTCGGTGCTGGAACCCATGGCGAACTCATCGAGGTTGGTTTTGCCGAGTATCACCGCCCCCGCCGCGATGAGCCGCTCGACCAACGTTGCGTTGTATGGCGCTTTGAAATTCGCCAGCATCTTCGACGAACAGGTCGTATGCCCCCAGTCGGTACACATGTTGTCCTTCAGCGCGATGGGCACCCCGGCCAGCGGTTTGCCCGCGAATCCCCCCGTATCCACCGCTTCCGCTTGCTTCAACGCCTTCTCCCGATACGTCTCATTGAAGCAGTGCAGCGCCCCGTCGAGTTTGTCGATCCGGTCAAAATAAGCGTGCGTCACCTCGACCGAAGAAACCTTCTTCGCCGCGATCGCGTCACGCAGTTCAATCAATGTCGTCGTTGTAATATCCATGCGTCATCCAGCCGCTTGCGGCTTCGCGATCACCCGTTCGCCCAACAACTCACGCTCCGCTGCTTTCGCCCAGTACCTTCGGCACCTTGAAAAACGATTCGTCCGCGTCCGGCGCGTTCGCCAAGGCCGCGCTCCGCGACAGGCCCGGATGCTCCACATCCTCCCGCAGTTTGTTCGTCATCGCCGTCGGATGCGCCATCGGCTCCACGCCCTCGACGTTCAGCTCATTCAGCTTGCCGATGTACCCCAGCACGTTCGACAACTGCTCGGCGAAAAAATGCACCCGCCGGTCATCCATCTTCAACCGGCTCAGCTTCGCCACATGCCGCACCTGCGCATCGGTCAATCGTTCACTCATCATAAGACCCTCAAAAAGTGTTCATAACCTACCCGAACCCCCGAAAGGAAGAAACCCCCGCCCCCATCCCCGGACGGGTCTGCCCAATTTTTCGGGGGCGGCAGGAAATGACGAATGACGAAACTCGAATGACGAATCAAATTCCAAAATTCAATGTTCAAAGAAACCCGCGCGTTCGGTTTGGAGTTTGAAATTTGGGGTTTCATTCGTCATTCGAGTTTCGTCATTCGTCATTCAAGCTTTTCCCCCGGCTCGATGTGCGCCGTTGCGTTCGCCTTGCCCAGTTTTTGTTCGATGCGATATTCAATTTCGCTCGCCGCCGCATGGGCGTCGCGCACGCTCATCTCCGGCGAAAAGCGCAGGTGCATATCGACCCAGTGATACGCGCCCTGATGCCGGAGCCGGACCTTTTCGTAGCTCATAATGCGACCGATTCGTACCTCATCGTCGAGTATCGCCTTGATCGCCGCGTCATCGGTTTCGTCGATGCGGTCGAGCAGGCCGTTGACCGCCTTGCGGATCAGACCGACGCCGACCCACACGACCCAGACGCACAGCACCATCGCCGCGGCACTGTCGATCCACTGCCGGCCGGTCATGCGCACCAACAAGAGCGCCATCGCCACGCCCACGGTTGAAATCGCATCGGTCGCCAAGTGCAATCCGCCGGCGGTCAGCGTGTCGCTGTCGCACCGCTTGCCGCTGCGATACACATAAATAGCCAGCGCGATGAGCAGGGCGGCGATCACGAGCAGCGCGATCAATCCCGCGTCGATGCGTTGCACGTGAGAGCCGATGATCCATCGCCGCGCCGCTTCGACGCCGATCCCCAGCCCCGCGATGCTCACCAGCGTTCCCTCGAAACTCGCCGCGACGAATTCGATTTTGCCGTGTCCGTAGGGGTGGTCTTCGTCCGGCGGTCGGGCGGCATACCAGGTGCTGAACACCGCCATGATCGCCGCCGCGATATTCACCAATGATTCGAGCGCATCGCCCAGCACCGCCGCCGAGCCGGTCAGCCAATACACGCCGAGTTTCACCACCAATAACACGATTCCCGCAACCAGCGTGACCTTCGCCACCTTGACCGCCTTACTTCCGGGGGCCGCTTGCGGCTTAGCGGTCGTCAGATTCTCCGCATTCGCATTCATCTCCCGCACGATACCCGCCCCCGTCCGCGCAACTCAACCGCACGTGCGCCCCGCAACCATATTTTCGCAATGCCGAAATTATTTTACTTCCGGGGGCCGCGGGTCCGTCACCCGCCCCACGAACAACACCGTTCCCGTCGGCTCGTGGCGTATCACAAACACGAACGGCTGGTCCACCCGAAACTCAATCGGCTTGTCCGTCGGCATACATCCCGGGTACAGCCGTTCTACCGCCGCCGCCGCCTCGGTACCTTTTTCGTTGACGTCGATGAACGTCTTGTGAACCACCAACGCAACGCACATATTTCGGGTTCCGTCGATCCCCGAAAAATCCGCCTTGCCCGGATCGAACGCATCGACCATCCCTAATTTCTGCAACGGCGGAACCATGTCGTAATTTGCCTCAAATTTGAAACGCGGCACCGAAAGTTCCACCTCCCTGCTCCGCGACGAACCGTGGTCGAGGAGTTGTTTCATCGCACCATTGGCGAGTAATCGTTCAACATCCGTCAACGATTTTCCGTTAACTGGCAGCACGATCATCATGGAAACCCCGCCTCCCGCATATGGCAATTCCACCGCACGCATCCCCTCATATTCAAAATATTGCGTGAATCGTTTATCTCGCATCGTCGGAACACTGATTTTTTCCCCGTTGCCCAACGTGAATGGCTTGTCCGTGGTCATCCGCACGTCAAACGGTTCCGCCCACTTCGCCTTGAAATACACCGCGTTGGTTAGCACCATCGCCGTAGCCATATCCACCGTACCCGGCGCGAGCAAGTCCTTGATCTTGTCATTCGTCTGTTGCTCGACCCACCCATTGATCTTGATCGTTTTGCGGGCCGCTTCGGTGTCTTTCGCAAAATCCACTTCATGCAAGCCGGAACCGAACAATGCCGTCACCTTGTCCAGGTAATCCTTGCGAAACGGATATCCCCGCTGCGCCCATATCGCGTTGACGGAATTGAGCGTGAACCCCCGGAAGTTTTTGTCGGTCGCCTTGTCGTGTTTCGCCGCGATGCCCGCCATGTTCGGTGTGCCGTGCAACAACGCCGGGTAGGCATCGATCAGAAACGGGCCGATCAACATTTCACTTTGCGTAATGTTTGTTCCACTCACTTGTATCGCATCAGCGATCTGCTTGGCCGTCTGATCCTTCGCCCCCAGGTAAGTCATCGCCAGTGCCGCGTGCAGCGAGTGCGGCGAAATCAGTACGTTGCCGTCCTTCGCCGCGACCTGTTGATACAGCGACCAGCCGAACTGGTTGGAACAGTCCGCCAGCAAGTGAGCTTTCGTTGTCTCATCGCCCCACGCCACGCCCCCGGCTCCGCACATCCCCAGCACCATCGCCCCGATCATCGCCGCCTTGATGTTGTTGCCCACGGTGGACTCCTTTGCATGGTTGGACGCGCCGCATGGCCGGATGTTCCCACTTTCATGCAGTTCCCACAAATGCGGAAGAACCGTGGCTCGGAAGCCGCGGCTGATAAAGAGAAATCCCGAACCCCGAACCCTGAACCCTGCCCCCCCTCGGCCGCATCGGATGTTCCAGGCCGATTTCGCCCGGCGTATCTCGCGTGATACAATATCCATTATGTTGAAGGTGGTTTATCCCCATATTGAAGTTCCGGAGAATGGTCCGGCTGCCATCGCGGGCACGCGCATCAAAGTAGTGGAAATCGCGCTGGACCATTTGACGCATCATTGGGACGCCGAGGAAATTCAGCGTCAGCATCCTCATCTCAAACTCGGCCAAATTCATAGCGCGTTGGCGTACTACTTCGATCATCAGGACCAACTGGATCGGCAGATCGAGGATCGACTGCGACAGGAGGAGGCGATTCTTTCAACCCATTCGGACGCGACGCTTCGCACCAAACTTCAGCGGGTCAGGCGGGCGTAACGGATGCTCCGGTACTACATGGACCATCACGAGCTGATCGCGGGGACGTCAAGCGAAGAAGAAATGCGCAACAGAGTTTTGCACATTCCGTTGTAGCCAAAATACGGACCTCCCCATCCTTGAATCGTGTTTCGTTTTCCCCTACACTTTCGCGCCCCCCGACCGAAGACCGCGGCTCGGAAGCCGCGGCTGATAAAGAGAAATCCCGAACCCCAGCCCCTAATCCCTACCCC
>JBAYVY010000202.1:0-6796 GCA_041674345.1 Phycisphaeraceae bacterium
GTGCCGGTGGAGGAAGTCGAATCCGCCGCCGAGATCGTCAAACGATTCCGCACCGGCGCGATGAGCTTCGGCTCGATCAGCGCCGAGGCGCATGAAACGTTGGCCATCGCGATGAACCGGATCGGCGGCAAGAGCAACACCGGCGAAGGCGGCGAGGATTCGGCCCGCTTTGCGCCCGACGCCAACGGTGATCTGCGGCGATCAGCGATCAAGCAGGTCGCGTCGGGCCGGTTCGGCGTGACCAGTTGGTATCTGACCAACGCCGATGAATTGCAGATCAAAATGGCGCAGGGTGCCAAGCCCGGTGAGGGCGGCGAACTGCCGGGTCACAAGGTCGATGCGATCATCGCGCGAACGCGCCATTCGACGCCGGGCGTGGGGCTTATCAGCCCGCCGCCGCACCATGACATTTATTCCATCGAGGATTTGTCGCAGTTGATTCACGATTTGAAGAACGCCAATCCCTCGGCGAACATCAGCGTGAAACTGGTCAGCGAAGTCGGTGTGGGCACGATCGCCGCGGGCGTCGCCAAGGCGCATGCCGATCACATTCTCATCAGCGGTCACGACGGCGGCACGGGCGCGTCGCCGCTGACCAGCATCAAGCACGCGGGGTTGCCGTGGGAACTGGGCATCGCCGAAACGCATCAGACGCTGGTGATGAACGATCTGCGATCTCGGGTGCGGCTGGAAACCGACGGGCAATTGAAGACCGGACGCGATGTGGTGATCGCCGCGCTGCTCGGCGCGGAAGAGTTCGGCTTCGCCACCGCGCCGCTGATTACGCTCGGCTGCATCATGATGCGCAAGTGCCACCTGAACACCTGTCCGGTGGGCATCGCCACGCAAGACCCGGTGCTTCGCGGGAAGTTCGCCGGCAAGCCGGAGCATGTCGTCAATTACCTGTTCCTGGTCGCGGAGGACGCCCGGCAAATCATGGCGCGACTGGGCTTCCGCACCGTGGACGAAATGATCGGTCGCAGCGAAACGCTTTGCGTCGATGACGCGGTGCGGCATTGGAAAGCGGTGGGGCTGGACCTGACGCCGATTCTCACACCGGCGCGGAAGAAGCACGACGGCGTGCGGGTTCGCAAAACCATCGCGCAGGATCACGGCCTGGACAAAGCGCTCGACAACCAGCTCATCCAACTGGCGCAACCGGCGATCCGGCGGGGCGAACAGGTTCGCATCGACCTGCCGGTCATCAACATCAACCGCGTGGTCGGCACGACGCTCAGCCACGAGGTGTCGAAAGCGCACGGCGAAAAGGGCCTGCCGGACGATACGGTTTGGATCAAGCTCACCGGATCGGCGGGGCAATCGCTGGGCGCGTGGCTCGCCCCCGGTATCAGCATTGAGTTGGAAGGCGATGCGAACGATTACGTCGGCAAGGGATTGTCGGGCGGGAAACTGGTCATTTATCCGCCGAAGAATGCGACGTTCGTGCCGGAGGAAAACGTGCTGCTGGGCAACGTGGCGTTGTACGGCGCGACCAGCGGACAGGCGTTTTTTCGCGGGGTGGCCGCCGAGCGGTTTTGTGTGCGAAACAGCGGGGCGCATGCCGTTGTTGAAGGTATCGGCGATCACGGCTGCGAATACATGACCGGCGGGCGTGCGGTGATACTCGGCCCGACCGGGCGCAACTTCGCCGCGGGCATGAGCGGCGGGGTGGCGTTTGTGTGGGATCGTGACAACACGTTCCTTCAAAATTGCAACCTCGCCACCGTGGAACTGGAAAAAGTGGAAGCGGACGCGGACATCGACGAACTTCGCAACCTGATTCAGTCGCACGAGCGATACACCGGTTCGACGGTGGCGGCGCACGTGTTGAAGAACTGGGACGAGGAGTTGGCGCGGTTCGTGAAGGTGATGCCGATTGATTACAAACGCGTGCTGGCCGAACGAATGGATCACGAAGAGGAACAGGACGCGCCGGTGCATAATGTTGAGGAAGCAAGCCGGTAATAAGCGATTTCTGATTTCGGATGTCCGATTTCTGATTTGATGGACGCGATTCGTGCGTTACACGCAAAATCAGAAATCAGAAATCAGAAATCCGAAATCCGAAGGAGCAAAACGATGGGCAAGCCCACCGGATTCAAAGAGTTTGAACGACAGGCGGTTCCATACACCGACCCGAAGGATCGCATCGGACACTTCAATGAGTTTTTGAAGGTTGTGCCGGAGGAACATTTGAAGACGCAGGGGGCGCGTTGCATGGATTGCGGCGTGCCGTTCTGCCAGTCGGATCATGGTTGTCCGATCGACAATCTGATACCGGAATGGAACGATCTGGTTTACAGGGGCCGATGGCGTGAGGCGATCGACCGGCTGCACAAGACGAACAATTTCCCGGAGTTCACGGGGCGGGTGTGCCCCGCGCCGTGCGAAGGGGCGTGCGTGCTGGGCATCACCGATCCGCCGGTGACGATCAAAAACATCGAGAACGCGATTGTGGATCGCGCGTGGCATGAGGGGTGGATCGCGCCCCGGTCGCCGGCGCAGCGCACGGGGAAAAAGGTGGCGGTCATCGGCTCCGGCCCGGCGGGGCTGGCGGCGGCGGCGCAGCTGAACACCGCCGGTCACACCGTCACGGTTTACGAGCGCGACGACCGCATCGGCGGGCTGCTGATGTACGGCATTCCGAACATGAAGCTGGAAAAGTCGGTGGTGCAACGCCGGGTCGATCTACTGGCGGCGGAGGGTGTGCGGTTCGTCACCAACGCGCATGTCGGGGTGAACATCGACCCCCGGAAGCTGATGGATGAGTACGACGCGTTGTTGCTGGCTTGCGGGGCGACGGTGCCGCGTGATTTGAAAATACCCGGACGCGAATTGAAGGGCATTCATTTCGCGATGGAGTTTCTGCACCGCAACACCCGGTCGCTGATGGACTCGAACCTGTCCGACGGACAGTTCATCAGCGCGAAGGACAAGCACGTGGTCGTGATCGGCGGCGGCGACACGGGCAACGATTGTCTGGGCACGAGTCTGCGGCACGGTTGCGCGTCGCTGGTCAATTTTGAATTACTGGACAAGCCCCCGGTGAATCGGGGGGCGGATAATCCCTGGCCGACCTGGCCTCGCATTTTGCGGACGGATTACGGGCATCAGGAAGCGGCGGCGGTGTTCGGACACGACCCCCGGAGGTTTTCGATTCTGTCCAAGAAGTTCATCGACGACGGGCACGGACATGTCGCGGGCATCGAGACGGTTCGCATCGAATGGACCCCCGCCCCCGCCCCCGCCCCCGGAAGTGGCGGGCGGCCTGCGTTTAAGGAAATCCCCGGAAGTGAAGAGGTCGTCAAAACCGATCTTGTGTTCTTGGCGATGGGGTTCATGGGGCCGGAGGACACGCTGGTGCCCCAACTGGGATTGGCGACGGATGCCCGGAGCAACTTCAAGGCGGAGTTCGGGCAGTATGCGACGAACGTGCCGGGGGTGTTCGCGGCGGGCGATTGCCGTCGGGGTCAGTCGCTGGTGGTGTGGGCGATCGCGGAGGGACGGGGCGTGGCACGCGTGATCGACGAATACCTGATGCAGGAGACCTCGCTGCCGGCCCCCGGAATGAGTCTGGGGGTTTATTAACGAGTTCGGGTCCGAAAGGGGACAGGTACGGTTTTACTTGCGTCTGCAAATCCGGTTTCTTCACCACCCGTTCCATCCACGCCGCCCCGCACACTTCCGTTCCTAACCTGAAATTAATTTGCATTTATCCTTTTCTCCCTGTACATTTCCCCCATCGGGTGTGTTTGGCATGCCTTGGTTGGTATGCACTCAGCACATTACATCTTTGTCGGAGAGAGAGCTATGCGAAGTGCAAAGGGTTGTGTCATGTTGTTTCTAGCCGCCGGGGCGATGCTGTCCAGCACAGCATCATCTGCATGGGCTGACGCCCAGATCGAGTTGCGAATCGAGTACGTCCCTGACTATTTCGATTCCGGTTCCCTGTGGACCTGGCAAATTGGAGTCGGCAGCGCAGATCCATCCATCAACGCCTACGACGGCAACAATCTTCAGGCCTATGTCCAATCCCCCACCGGCTCACCGCAGAGCATGGAAGTTTGGAAGACCTACAGCGATGGGATTGAAGCCGACTTCGTCCCACTTGTTCCGTACGCGTCGCTCAGCGCTATGCTGGACGACATCGAAGGTACGTGGAGTCTCGACATCCGGCACAACGGCACCATCATCGGCGCCGCCTCCTTCGCCATCACCGCCGACACGATCACGCAGGCCATGTTCCCCGCTGCCGTGCCGATCACCAGCCCGGTCCTGGGCGGTTCCACCGCGGATCCGCAGCCGACGATGACCTGGAGTTATCCGTCCCCTTCCAGCGCACCGATGCCGCAGGTGCTGATCCGCGATTTCGACCGCACCGACTTCAGCTACTGGGAAAACGATGAATACATCGACCTGATTCCCGGTGATGAAGCCAATTGGCCCACGTCCTACACTCCCGCCGGTCCATTGACACCGGGCGAATACCGGTTGACGTTGCTCGCCGGTTGGGATTACACCGCCACCGTCAGCAGCGACTGGAGCGGCACCGGCATTCTCGCCAACCCCGAGGGTATCGTCGGCCTGGGCGCTGGCACCTTCACCCAATTCCAGATCGTCCCCGAACCCGCCACGTTCGCACTGCTGGGGCTGGGCGCCTTGGCGTGTTGCCGCCGCCGCGGGTGATCGGTCCCACCCGTCATTCACCCTCCCACGCCTCGCTCAATGCGGGGCGTTTTTTCTTATCGGGGCGGGTGGGTGGGGCGGGTACGGTTATTGAGATGACGGGCGTTGGCGTGTTTCGTCATTCGTGCTTCGTCGTTCGTCATTTTCTTCGCGGTCAGTCCGTCAGTTTTTTCAGCGCCTGGTAACTCGTCGTCACGCTGGCCATCGGGTCGTTGTTCATCCAGTTCGTATCCTGCTCGACGATCAGCCACCGCGTTCCCCAACCCGCCGCTTGCGCGATCGTCGGACGATAATCCACCTCGCCGGTTCCCAGTTCACACATCTTCCTGCTTTCAAGCGGGGCTTTGAAATCCTTGATGTGCAGCAGCGGCACACGCCCGGCGAGTTTCGATGCGAACGCTTCCGGGGGCGTCCCGGTTCCGACATAGACCCAGCCCATATCCACTTCAAAACTCAAACCCTCTTTCGCGCTTTCCTGTATCAGAATCTCAAAGCCCGTCCGCCCGTCCGATTGTTTCACAAACTCGAAGTCGTGGTTGTGGTAGCAGAGCGTGATGCCCGATTCCTTCAGTTTCGCGCCGATGCCCGACAGTTCATGCGCCAGCCGGGTGTAACCGGCCACGCTGCGATACTCCTGGCCGCTCCACGGCACGATCACGCAGTCGTGCCCCAGCGTCCCGGCGGTCTCCACCACGCCCGGCAGGCATTGCTGTAGCGCGTCGATGCCGTTGTGAATGCCCGCGCTTTTCAGCCCCAGATCATCCAGCATTTTGCGAAGTTCCGCCGGTTTGTGATCGTAAAACCCCGCCCATTCCACGCCCTGATACCCGATCTCCGCCACCCGCCTCAGCGTTCCTGGCAGATCGACTTTCAGTACGTCCCGAAGGGTGAAAAGCTGCAAACCAATCGGCGGTGTCATGGCGATGGCTCCTGTATGCCCAACACACGGGGGGCGCGTGTCGGATGTGATACGCATAGCTTAACACCGCTTCAGTTTTCTGCCAGAAAGCATGTGAAGAAAGTCGGAAGTCGGAAGTGGGAAGGCGGAAGTAAAGAAAGTCCTCAATACTTCCAAGCACGGCATGACGCCGTCCTCGGCGGCAGGCCGTGGTGTTCACGTCGGAAGTGGGAAGTCGGAAGAATTTTATGCGCGGGTCTTTACTTCCCACTTCCCACTTCCGCCTTCCCACTTTCCTCCGACTTCCGCCTCCCGCCTTCCGATTTCTTTCTCATCGTCCGGCGAAGGTTTCGCGGTAGCGGGTGGGAGACATATGGTATTGATGGTGGAAACTGTGGCTGAAGTAGGAGATCGAGGAGAAGCCGCAGGCGACGGTGATTTCGATGAGGGGCATTGCTACTGTCCGGTTAACGCTCGTCATTTTTTCTGCAACGATGACGGAACCAACGGCTTACGATAATCCATGAGCGCGCACGACTTCAATTTGTCCGTAACGTTCAGCTTTCTCCCAACTCAAGGAGCGGCTGATGTACGACGGACAGATCGTGTTCGCACAATTGATGACGTTGCTGCCGCGCCGGTCGTTCAACACTTGTGTGCGGCGTTATCACGGCGAGCGGCGGGTGCGCTGTTTTTCCTGCCGCGACCAGTTTCTGTGCATGGCGTTCGCGCAGTTGACCAACTGCTTCCCGCTCAATGCGCTGACCATCACGCGACTTCACAAAGCGCGCTGGCAGGTGGAACTGTTCTTCAAGTGGATCAAGCAGCACCTGCGGATCAAGGCGTTCTACGGCACGTCGCCCAATGCCGTCAAGACGCAGGTGTGGATCGCGGTGTGCGTGTATGTGCTGGTGGCGATCATCGCCAAGGAACAGGCCATCGCCCGAAATCCGAGCGAAATCCTGCAAATCCTCGGAATCATGCTTTTCGAGAAAGTGCCGATGAATCAAGCACTTACGACGGAATACGAAAACGTTTCACAAAGTGGCGATCGTAACCAGTTGTCCCTATTCGACTTCTAACCGGACAGGTAACCGTTCACGGGTTTAAAAACGGCGTTTTTGACCCAAAAACGAGGGTTGCAAGAGCCAAAATCGACCTTTTTCGTTAGCTTTCATTGGCTGACCCTCATTATTGGCTCAAAAACGGCGA
>JBAYVY010000203.1:0-6784 GCA_041674345.1 Phycisphaeraceae bacterium
CACCGCCGGCGTCGAACCGATCCTCGCCCTGCGCTCGCTGTGGCTCAGCAACGACGACCGCTGGAACCACTACTGGTTGTGCGGCTCCCCACTCCGACAAGCCGCGTAGGGTGTCATGCACCCGCCGGGCAAGCCGGAACAACCGCGGGCTTGCCATTGGGCGGGGTATCCGTATAATACGGGACTCTTTACGAACCGAACCCCAGCAGAGGATCGTGCCATGCCCCGCGTATGCCATTTCACCGGACGCAAGACCACCACCGGCCGCTCGCTGCGATACCGCGGCAAGGCGAAGTATCTCGGCGGCGTGGGTAAGAAGATCACCTCTTCGACCAAGCGGAAGTTCAAGCCGAACATTCAGACCGTCACCGCGATGATCGACGGCGTGCCTCAGCGCATCAAGGTTTCCGCCAAGGCGATCAAGATGGGCTTGGTGGTGAAACCCGCCAAGCGTCGGTTTGTCCGCAAGGTGGAAGCCGCGAAGCTCGCCGCCGCGCAGGCGTGAAACGGTCGTACCGCGCACCGGCGCGATGGAAAACGCGAAACGAATGACGCCCTTCTCCGCGCTGAGCGGGGAAGGGTTTTTCGTTGGTGCCGGCGACAAAATGGGAGGGCGTGAAAATGAAACGCCCCCGCGCATCGTGGGATGGGCGGGGGCGGAATGGTTCGCAGGTGAAACGGGCGTGTGATGTTCGGGCCGGCGATTACTGCACTTTTTCCTTCTTGTCCTTGCGGGGATGGTGGGCCGTGGCACCGTGGATGGCCACCACCTTGCCGTCCTTGTCGAGCCGGACCTTGATGTGCGTGGGCAACTGACCTTCGACCGCGCCGTCGGCGGTGGTGATGGTGAGTTTGACGACTTCGCCGTCAAGCGAGGCGGCGGTGACGTTGCCGCCGACCATCTTGTCACCTTCCTTTTCTTTGGGGGCCTTGCCGCCGGCGTGCAGCATGACGATCTTGCCCTCATGGACCACGGCATTCACCGCGGCGGGCATGGCCAGCGTCTTTTCGCCATCTTCGGTTTTGATCGTCCACGAAACGCTGTCGCCGCTGACGCTTACGGCGGTGACCTGGCCGGCGATGGGTTTGGCGGGGTGTTCCTTGTCTTTGCCGCCTTCCTTTTTTTCTCCCGCCTGGACGGACAGGGCGAAAGCCGCGACCATCAGGATGCTCAGACAGATTCGGTTCATTCGCATGGGATGTCTCCTGTAAGTGTCCCGTTGGCCGGTCGGCCGGTTCCTGATGCACATTGCTTCGGAGTGATCGGCGTATCGGGTCGGGATGCACGGATACCTGATGAAGGACGCCATCACGGGGCGTTTTATTTCGCGGCCTGTCATTGTACGCCGCCGCCGGCCCCGGTTCGATTCGTCACACGACAATCATCCAGCCGATATGGATTGGATGCCAACAGTCCCCCGCGGACAGGTCGAACTGATCGCCGACGGCGAACATTACCAGCGTGTCATCCGTGACGGCCTGCTCAAAGCGAAAGTGTCGCTCGATATTTCGACGGCTGATTTCAAAGCCATGCTGCTTCCTTCCCCCGCCACCGGAAGTAATAAAAGGCGGGGCGATGCGGAATCCGTTGTGGCGCATCTGGCGCGGTTGGCCGAGCGCGGGGTGGAGGTGCGTATTCTTCACGCCGGTGTGCCCAGCGGGCCGACGTTGCGCGAATTGAAGGGACCGCTGCCCAGGGAACTGACGATCCGCCGCTGTCCGCGTTTGCACGCCAAGATGGTGATGGTCGATGCGAGGATGATGTACCTCGGCTCGGCCAACCTGACCGGCGCGGGATTGGGCGCCAAGGGTGAAACCCGGCGAAACTTTGAATGGGGCGTCTGGACGACCAGCGCGGAACTGATCGACGCGGCGGGGCAGCGCTTCAACGCGCTGTGGGAAGGGACGCATTGCAAGGGCTGCGGCCGGCGCGAGGTGTGCCCCGTGCCACTGGAGGAGCCGGAGTTGTAGGCGTATTACTCGGCCATCGCGGAGCGCAGCCCCAGATACTTGACGAACGGATCGAAGTCCTTGTCGCTGTAAAGCAACGCCAGATCGTTCACCATGCAATGGGTGGCGATGATCGTGTCGATTGTCTTTCGTATCGTCACGCCCCCGGCCCTGAGCGCGCGGAAGTTTCTTGCCGCCTGAACAGCGATATTTCGCCCGGCCAATTCCAACACTTCCAGCGAAGTCAGCAGTTCACGAGCCAGCTTGAAATCCCGATCGCGGCCGAAGCCCTGAAGCACCTCGGCCATCACAAGATCACCCGTCACCAGTAATTCATTGCCCAGCAGCACATCCAACCGTCCGGTCTGCGACGTGTTCTTCCCGCGGAAATAGTCGATCCACACGCTGGAATCCACCAGAATCACTTGTCCGTCCTCATCGCGTTCAGATTGCCCCGCCATTTCAGTTTGCCGCGATAACGCCGAATCTTTCCCTGGCGATGCAGCCGCAGCAGTGTGCGAAGACCCAACTCCACCGCCTCACGCTTGGTTTCAAGTCCCGTTGCCGCCAGCGTATCTTTCATCAGTTTGTCGTCAATGACGATATTCGTCCGCATGATGTGTATCTCCTGTTTGCATCATACACATTGTACGAGGCGGCCACTTGACAGGCAATACGGCGATGTGATCGCGGCACGCTGTTGATACTTGGCAACATCGCACATTGAACATCGCACATTCCCCTCACGCCGCTTCGGTCTTTTCCAGCACCGGCCGGCCGTCGATGGTCAGGTTTTCCAGCTGCGCCAGCGGGCCGTGGGGTTTGTTCTTTTCATCGTCGAGCCGGCGTTGCGCCGCGGGATTGGCGTAGGTGTTGAAGACCATCGCCTTGATCGTGGCCCACAGGCCGCCGAAGCTGCCGAACGTGTGGTTCACCGCCGACGGCTCGTAGCCGCAGTGGACCATGCACTGCTGGCACGCCGGGTTGCCCGATTCCCGCCCGTAGTTCTTCCACTCCGTCGTCGCCATCAGTTCCGCGAACGTATCGACATAGCCGTCCTGCAACAGGTAGCACGGCTTCTGCCAGCCGAAAATGTTGTAAGTCGGATTGCCCCACGGCGTGCATTCAAACTCCCGCTTGCCCATCAAAAACTCAAGGTACAGCGGCGACTGATTGAACTTCCACCGCTTCTTGCGATTGCTGAACGTCATCTCGAAAAAGTCGGTCGTGTTCCGCCGCTCGCGCATGAATGACTGCTGGTCCGGCGCTTTGGGATAGGCATAGCCGGGGCTGACCATGCAGCCCTCGACGCCCAGGTCCATCATGTCGTCAAGGAACTTTCGCACGGCGTGCGGATCGGCCCCGCCGAACAGCGTCGTGTTCGTCGTCACGCGGAAGCCCCGCTTCACCGCAAGCGCGATCGCTTCGGTGGCCGTTTCGTGCGTGCCCTCACGGCACACCGCGAAATCGTGATGGTCTTTCGTGCCGTCCAGGTGGATGCTGAACGTCAGATATTTGCTCGGCTTGAACCAGTCGCCTTCGAGCGCTTCCCTGAGTTTCAGCGCGTTGGAACACAGGTAAATGTATTTGCGACGCCTGACCAGTTCGACGATCAGTTCGCGGATGTGCGGATACAGCAGCGGCTCGCCTCCGGGAATGGACACCATCGGCGCGCCGCATTCATCCACGGCCTTGAGGCAATCGGCCAGCGACACATCGCGTTTGAGTATGTGGGCCGGGTACTGGATTTTACCGCAGCCGGCACAGGCGAGGTTGCATCGGAACAACGGTTCGAGCATCAGCACCAGTGGATATCGCTTGTGTCCGCGCAATCGCTGACCGAGTACGTAAGTGGCGACGGTCCACATTTGCGAAACGGGCACGCCCATAATGTCAAGCTCCAATGGGGAATCGGATGGCCCACCCGCGAGGCGGAGCGGGTGTAATCTCGTTATATTAGCTGATTGCGACCGCCGGGCAAGCCGAACCCTATCACCGCATGAAAATCACGACGTAGGACGCGGGCTTGTTTGGGTCCAGCGGCTCGACGCCTTCGATTTCCACCAGGTAATTCCTGCCGGGCTGAACTTCGGCGTTCTTGGGGTGGAATATCACCGCGTGGCCGTCGCGTCCGAAGCCGCCGTGGTCCACGTGAAAATAATCCAGCGGCAGTTCCGGCCCGGTCTTGACCACCTGCCCGCTGTTCATGTCCGGTTGCGCCGGATAGACATGCACTTTGATCGCCGCGCTGTCGCTCGGCACACGGAAATGATCGCGGTTGAAACTCACATGCCAGACTTCGCGTGACTGAAACAAATCCGTCGGTTGCAGGCCCCTCGCCGGCCAGGCGATCAGATCGTAATCAGGGAAGTTTTCCCGGCTCTGATCCATCGACCACATCAGCGATCCGCCCGAATCGGCCGCGAAACCCGTCTTCAGCATCGGCGGATTCAAACACCATCGCCGATGCCCCACGCGATCGCGGTTCTTTTCGTCCGAATCATCCATGAACATATCGACCTGCCCGACCATCATGTTGTTGGAACAGAGATTGCTCGACGCCGGGCCTTGTTTGGCGTAATCATATTTCGCCGCGGGCCAGCCGGGGTTCGGCGGAAGATGGCTCCATGTACCGGCCTTGAACAACTCCGCTCCCGCGTCGTTGATCGCGTTGAGCTGTTGGTCCAGCACCAGGTCTTTCCACGCCAGCCCCGCGACCATGCGGTACGTCATCAATCGCCGAATCGCCTGTTCCCGCTGGTTCCGCGTGCCCGGATCGTCGTGCAGATATTCCCTGCCGATGTCCGGCACGCTGTCCTTGTTGATCGTTTCAATCGGCCAGGTCGTGATGTCCTTGCGCCATTGCCGCAGCAAACGCTCGCCCACCGGTGCCAGCAACCGCCCGCCCAGCCACACCGTTTCCCCGTCGAGGCGGCCCTTGTCATCGTATTTCTCGCGGATGCCGTTGAGCAGTCCCTTGCGATAATTTTCACGCAGCACGACTTTCCCCGCGTCGTTCATCGACTCCAGTTTGCCGTCGAGTTTGTCGTCGGCATATTTGCTGCGCAGTTGCACCTTGCCCGTCTGGTTGTATTGCGTGTAATCCCCGGCCAGCCGTCCGTGTAGGTAGTGGGCATCGACTTTGGTTTTGCCGTTGGTGTAATACTCGTGGAAGTTGCCGTGCCGCTGTCCCTGCGCATCGACGGTGTAACTGAAGCGCATTTCGCCGGTGGGGTAATTTTCGGTGACGGTTTTGTTCTGCGACCCGGCCGTTTCGCCGAACGCCGACGACATGAGCATGAGCAGCGCGAATATCCACCCCCACCGATGTTGACCGGTCGTCGCCCAGAGGTCCATAACGCCTCGCTGTGAAAGAGAATCAAAACGGCGCGGGCATTCCGCGCCCTGTCAGCGCGGAACGAATCGGGGAGGTCAATGGATTATACACGATTTGTCCCCACGATCCACACGATCCACGCGCAAGCGGCGGGAAAGATTCACGCTTGCGGCTTCGCGAAGCCGCAAGCGGCGGGCGGTCTGCCGATGGGAATGGGGGGTGTTATGATGTGCGGCATGATGAAGTATCGGATGATCGCGCTGGATATTGACGGGACGTTGTACGATTCGACGGGCAAGCCCCCGGAAGCGAACCTCGCGGCGATCAGACGCGCTCGCGGGCAAGGGGTGATGGTGGTGTTATGCACGGGGCGGGGATTGAAGGAATCTCGCAGCGCGGTGGAGGCGATGGGTTACCAGGGGCCGATGGTGTTGGCCAATGGGGCGTTGGTGAGCGATCCGACGACGGGCAGGACGTTGCATCGTGCGGTGATGGAGCCGCACCTGGCGATGCCGGTGATCGAGTATTTGATGAAGGGGGATGACGCGGTGCTGGTGTTGCTGGACCCGGAGCAGGTGAGCGACGATTACCTGGTGATTCGCCCGGAGCGATTGACGGCGAACACGCGATGGTGGTTTGAACACGTGGGCGCGGCGTGGCGGGGGGTGAGCGAGGTGGTGGAGGCGGATTTGCATCATGCGTTGCGGGTGGGGATTGTGGGGCCGGGATCGCATATGCCGGGGGTGATGAAGGGTGTGACCGAACGGTTCGGCGCGTCGGTGTTCGTGCAGCATTTCGTGGCGGTGGCGGAGAGCGAAGCGGCGACTGCCGGGGGCGGGGGGGAAGCGGTGCATGTGCTGGAGGTGTTCACCGAGGGGGTGAACAAGTGGTCGGGGCTGAGGTGGCTGGCGGAGGAACACGGAATCGCGGCGTCCGAGATCGCGGCGATCGGGGATCATGTCAACGATGTGGAAATGGTGGGGGGGGCCGGTTGCGGAATCGCAATGGACAACGCGGTGGCGCAAGTGAAAGCGGTGGCCCGTCGCGTGACGCTGGACAACAACGCGGCGGGCGTGGCGACGGCGATCGACCGGCTGCTGGCGGGGATTTGGTAACGCGACGGGGCGGTGATGCCCGGCGCGATCGCGGCTTTGTTATGCTGTTGCAAGGCATATGAAAGTTCTTCACCTCATCACGCGACTGATACTCGGCGGGGCGCAGGAAAACACGGTGCTTTCCTGCGAAGGTCAGCGGCAGGCCGGGCACGATGTGACGCTGGCGTTCGGGCCGATTTATGGGCCTGAAGGATCGTTGCGTGATCGGGCCGAGCGGTCGGGCTGCAAACTCGTCGAACTGCCGGCGATGAAACGCGCGATCCTTCCGGGCACCGACTGGCGCTGCTATCGGCAATGTCTGCGGCTGATCCGCGAGATCAAGCCCGACGTGGTGCATACGCATTCGTCGAAGGCGGGCATCATCGGGCGCATGGCGGCGTGG
>JBAYVY010000204.1:0-6726 GCA_041674345.1 Phycisphaeraceae bacterium
CACGGAGCGCTGGATCACGTGGCGAAGCATGAGTCGTTGGACGCCCCGCTGCCGCCTGGCATGTACGCATTCGTCGTGACCGCGGCGACGGAAAAAAGCGACGCCCGGAATCCGCTGGTGTTCACGATCACGCTGGACGACAAGGGAAAGATCGCGGGGTTGTATTTGCGGTGAAGGAATTTGGTGATTTGGTGAAGTTTGATTTGGTGAAGTAAAGGCGAAGAGGCAAGCCCCAATCATGGTGCGACGCGAAATCGGCTCTGCCTACTTCACCAAATCATACATCACCAAATCCTTTCACTCTTTATGTGCGTCTTTGGCCAGGGAGCGGAGGGCGTCGTGGTCGGTTTGGAGTTTTTGTTCGATGTGTCGGACGATGAGCGGGGGCAGAAGGCGTTTAAGGTGTTCGATGCGGCCGGAGGCGGCGATTTGTTTGATGAGGGTGGAGCTGGTGAAGCCGTGTGCTTCATCGGCCATGATGAAGACGGTTTCGACATCGGCGACGGCGCGGTTGGTGAGGGCGAGTTGGAACTCGAAGTTGAGGTCGATGAGATTTCGGATGCCTCGGAGGATGGCGATGGCCCCGATGCGTTTGGCGAAATCGACGGTCAGGCCGTCGTAGATTTCGACGCGGATGTCGGGGAGTTTTTCATCCGCCAGGACGTGTCGGATCATGTCGCGGCGCTGGGCGGGTGTGAACAGCTCGCGTTTTTCGGGGTTGGTGCCGATGCCGACCACGACATCGAACATGGCGACGGCGCGGCGGATCAGATCGAGGTGGCCGCTGGTCAGCGGATCGAACGTGCCGGGGAACAGTGCGATGGCGCGGTGGGTGGAAGGCATGGCTCTAATGATAACCGTGCGGGGCGGGGTGTCACAATCGGCATAAACGTCACAGCCCCCGCAAGCCGCCCCCGGAACTCCCGGAAAATCGTATTCCATTTGCACCGGGCGCATCTGGATTGAATGTTTGACTTCACGTAAGCAGGAAACACCCCGGCATCAGGGACTCACCATGCGAAACACCCTCACCATTGCCTTGGCCGCGTGTCTGATCGGCGGCGGTCTGACCGGCGCGGCGTGGGCGGACCCCATCGACTACGACATGACCCATGCGGGCGCGAGCAGCCCGTCGTCGATTCGACCGGGCGAAATCGTCTCGGCACTGGACGCATTGGTGCTGAATTACAACAACGGCATGAGTTGGACCATCACGCTGGGCGATGACCCGGTGCGCGTGCTGGACACCAACCCCGTCCCGCAGACAGCCACGCTGGGCGAACTGATCTCGCACAGCGATTCCTCCTACGTGATTTACGACCGTCTGGCGGTGCGGGCGGTGGTTCAGTGGATCGGCTATGACAACGGAATGCTGTCGAAAACGCCGACGCTGCTGGCTTACTGGACGGACGAGGGTTTGTTCACCTCCGCCGGGCAAATGTGGATCGACGGAGCGAGTCCGTCCGGCACCGGCGCGGACAGTTCCGGGGGCGGGGGCGGAACGCTGGTGAGTGTGCTTTCGGTGCCTGAACCCTCCACGCTGGCGATCGCGGTGATCGCTGGTTCGGCGGTGATGAGTCTGTTCCGTCGGCGACGTTACGGAGCGATGGATTAACCATGATGTGAGGAGGCGAATGAATTGATTCAGGGTCCGTGCAAAGGCATAGCGATGTGTTCCCCCACCTCTTTGCACTGATCCCCCCTTCGGGGAGCGGACGAAACCCCTGACCGCCCGCCCCGGAACCCCCGAATCGTCGGCCAACACGAACCCTGGATCAGGCCCCGGTCTGCAATGCCTCCGCAGCCGGGGCCGTTTTTATTGAAGTCGGAAGTGGGAAGGCGGAAGTGGGAAGTTCAGAGGCAGAACCTTTACTTCCCACTTCCGTCTTCCGACTTTCTTTGGACTTCCCACTTCCACCTTCCGACTTACAATACCCCCATGCCCATTCGTCGCCTGACGCCATTGCTGGTCAATCAGATCGCCGCCGGTGAAGTCATCGAAAGACCGGCGTCGGTGGTGAAGGAACTGGTCGAAAACGCGCTGGACGCCGGGGCCGGACGCATCACCATCGACATCGAAGACGGCGGACGCGAATTGATCCGCGTCGCCGACGACGGCTGCGGCATCCCCGCCGATGAATTGCCCCTGGCGTTGGCCGCCCACGCCACATCGAAAATCAGCGAACCGGACGACCTGGCGGCGATCAGCACGCTGGGCTTTCGCGGCGAAGCCCTCGCGTCCATCGCATCGGTCAGCCGATTGAAACTCACCAGCAAAACCCCCGCCCCCGGAAGTGGCCCCGGAAGTGAAGCCGGCGCGATGATCGAACAAGCCGGCGATCAGGTGAGCGAGGTGAAGCCCGTCGGCTGCGCGCCCGGCACGGTGATTGAGGTGCGCAATCTGTTTTTCAATACACCGGCCAGACGCAAGTTCATGCGCGGCGCGCCGACGGAGATCGCGCACATCAGCGAGATGACGCAGCGTATCGCCATGGCGCATGCGGAAACGGGATTCACACTGCGGCACAACGGACGGGTGATGCTCGATTTGCCCCCCGATCAACCGGCAGACCCCCGGAAGGCAGACCCCCGGAAGGCAGACCCCCGGAAGGCGGACCCCCGGAAACAGGAACGACGGGTGATCGCGGTGCTGGGCGATGACATCGCTGAGGCGCTGCTGAGTTTTGAATCCGACGAGCGCGGCGTGAAGCTGTGGGGCATGGCGGGCTTGCCGGCGATCGCGCGGGCGACAGCGCGGCATCAATATGTGTACGTCAACGGCCGACCCGTGCGCGATAAAAACATCCAACATGCGATCAAGGAAGCGTATCGCGGGCTGATCGAGCCGACGCAGCAGCCGGTGGTCGTGCTGTTCATCACGATCAACCCGCATCTGGTGGATATGAACGTTCACCCGGCGAAGGCGGAGGTGCGATTCGCGGACGCCAACGCGGTGCATGGGCAGGTATTGGCGGTGGTGAGGCAGCGATTGCTGGGCGCGGATTTGACGCCGCGGGTGAATGTGCGATCCGCGATGTTCGATCTGCGATCTGACACGCCGGGAGCCGCGCCTTCGGTCGAACAGTTCGTCGATTACTTTCGGCGGATGGACCCGAATCAGAAGGGATTCGTGTATGAACAGGTGAAGCAGGAACTTGAGCCGCTTGCGCCCCCGGAAGGGACACAACCGGCATTGACCGAAACGGTGCGACCGACGGCGCAGTCGATTTTGCAGGTGCATAACAGTTACATCGTGACGCAGGACACGCAGGGGCTGGTCATCATCGACCAGCACGCGCTGCATGAGCGGGTGATGTTCGCCACGTTGCTGGAACGGATCACCTCGGCGGGGCAACTGGAGTCGCAGCGGTTGCTGGTGCCGGCGGTGATGAATCTTTCGCCGGGCCAGATGGCGACGGTGGAGAAGTTGCAGCCGCTGCTGATGAAATTGGGCATCGAGGCCGACGCGCTGGGACCGGGCGCGATCGGCGTGCAGGCGTTCGCCTCGCTGCTGTTCGACCGGGGGGTGGAACCCGTCGAGTTCATGAACGAACTGATCGACCGCGCGGAAGCGGATGATTTCAACCCCTCGGCGGAGGCGGCATTGCACGAGGTGTTGGACATGATGAGTTGCAAGGCGGCGATCAAGGCGGGCGATGCGATGAGCGAAGCGGAACTGGGCGAATTGCTGCGAAGGAAAGATCAGATCGACCGCGCAAGCAACTGCCCGCACGGCCGGCCGACAACGATCCGATTGTCGCTGCACGATCTGGAAAAACATTTCAAGCGGGTTTGATTTCGGATTTCGGAGTCGGCACGCCTCTTCAAATCAGAAATCACCAATCAGAAATCTTCCACGCTGGGGCAGGTGCAGACCAGGTGGCGGTCGCCGAAGGGGTTGTCGATGCGGGCGACGGGGGGCCAGAACTTGTGAACTTTGAGCCAGGCGGCGGGGAACGCGGCGGTTTGTCGTGAGTAAGGATGCTGCCAGTCATCGGCGGTGACGGCGAGTTGCGTATGGGGCGCGTTTTTCAGCGGGTTGTCGTGCGCGTCGATTTGGCCGGACTGGATTTGTTGGGCTTCATCGTGGATTTGCAGAAGCGCGTCGCAGAGGCGGTCGAGTTCGGCGCGGCTTTCGGATTCGGTGGGTTCGATCATGAGGGTTCCGCCGACGGGCCAGCTCATGGTCGGCGCGTGGAAGCCGTAGTCCATCAGACGTTTGGCGATGTCCTCGACGGTGACGTGGGCGGCGTCGGCGAGGGGCCGGCAATCGACGATGAACTCGTGAGCGCATCGCCCCCGGAAGTTGGTGTACAGAATTTGATACTTGTCCCGTAAACGGGCGGCCATGTAATTGGCGTTGAGAATGGCGTGTTCGCTGGCGCGGCGGAGGCCTTCGGGGCCCATCATTTGGATATACATCCAGGAGATGGCGAGGACGGAGGCGGAGCCGAAGGGAGCGGCGGAAACCGCTCCGATGTGGGATGTCGGATGCGGGATGTCGGATGTGGAATGCGTCGCGTCGGTCTTTACATTCGACATTCGACACCCGACATTCGACATTGGATCGCCCGGCAAAAACGGTTTCAGGTGTGCCTTGACGCCGATCGGTCCCATGCCCGGGCCGCCGCCGCCGTGGGGGATGCAGAAGGTTTTGTGCAGGTTGAGGTGGCAGACATCGGCTCCGATGGAGCCGGGGCTGGTCAGGCCGACCTGGGCGTTCATGTTGGCGCCGTCCATGTAAACTTGTCCGCCGCGGTCGTGGATGATTCGGCAGGCGTCGATGATGGTGTTCTCGAAGACGCCGTGCGTGGAGGGATAGGTAATCATGAACGCGGCGAGATGATCGGCGTGTTCGTCGGCTTTGGCGCGGAGGTCGTCGAGGTCGATGTCGCCGTTGTCGCGGCAGCCGACGGCGACGACGCGGAAACCGGCGATGACGGCGCTGGCGGGGTTGGTGCCGTGGGCGCTGGTCGGAATCAGACACACGTCACGTTGCGTGCCACTTCCGGGGGTGCGGGATTCGTGGTAGCGGCGGATGGCGAGCAGGCCGGCGTACTCGCCCTGCGAACCGGCGTTGGGTTGCAATGAGATCGCATCGAACCCGGTGATCGCGGCCAGCCAGGATTCGAGTTGCGTGAACATTTCGTGGTAGCCGCGCATCTGATCGACCGGCGCGAAGGGGTGTATCTGCGCGAACTGAGGCCAGGTGATGGGCAGCATCGCGGCGGCGGGATTGAGCTTCATCGTGCAGGAACCCAGCGGGATCATGCTGGTGGTCAGTGACAGATCGCGGGCCTGCAAGCGCGTCAGGTAACGCAGCATTTCGTGTTCGGTGTGGTAACGGTTGAACACCGGATGAGAAAGGTATGCGGTGGTGCGGGATGCGCCTTGCGGAAGATCAATGGACACGCCATCGGCCAGTTCGTCGATGGTGAAGTCAACGGGGCGGCCGCGCGCGAAGATGTCGAGCAGGTCGGACAGGTCGCCGCGGGTGGTGGTTTCGTCGAGGGTGACGCCAATACGTCCATCGCCATAATCGCGAAGGTTCATGCGGCGTTGCAGGGCGGAGCCGATGATTTGCGAAGCGTCATCCTTGTCGAGTTGCAGCGTGATGGTGTCGAAGCGCACGGCGTCATCGAGGGTGTAACCCAGACGTTTGAGACCGGCGGCGAGCGTTTGGGTGAAGGCGAAGGCGCGGGTGGCGATTTGTTGGAGGCCGGCTGGTCCGTGATACACGGCGAACATGGAGGCGATGATGGCGGGCAGGGCCTGTGCGGTGCAGATATTGCTGGTGGCCTTGTCGCGACGGATGTGTTGTTCGCGGGTTTGGATGGAAAGACGCAGCGCGGGGTTGCCCTGCGCATCGCGCGAGACGCCGACGAGTCGGCCGGGCATTTTGCGGACCAGATCAGCGCGGCATGCCATGTACGCGGCATGGGGTCCGCCGGCCCCCATCGGGCAGCCGAAACGTTGGGTGGAGCCGACGGCGATGTCGGCCCCGATTTCGCCGGGACTTTTCAACAGCGCCAGCGCCAGCGGATCGGCGATCATCACCAGCAGTCCGCCGGCGGCGTGAACCTGTTCGGCGAGTTGCGTGTAGTCGATGACGCGACCGTCGGTGGTGGGGTACTGGACGATCACGCCGGCGACCCCCGGAAGTTTTTGCGCGTTGAAATCGGGTGATTCGATGTTCACCACTTGCAGGTCGATGTTCATGGACCAGGCGCGGGTTTGGCAGACGGCGATGTTTTGGGGGTGGCAGTGATCGGCGATCAGCACGCCCCCGGAAGTTCCCTTCGCAGCCGCGACGCACATGGCCATGGCTTCGGCGGCGGCGGTGGCTTCGTCGAGGAGGGAGGCGTTGGCGACGGGCAGGTCGGTCAGGTCGCAAATCATGGTTTGGAAGTTGAGGAGCGCTTCGAGGCGGCCCTGGGAGATTTCGGCCTGGTAGGGTGTGTACTGCGTGTACCAGCCGGGGTTTTCGAGGATGTTTCGGCGAAGCACGGCGGGGGTGGCGGTGTTGTGATAACCGCAGCCGATGTAGCTGCGATGAATCTGATTTTTTAAAGCGATGGATTCGAGGCGTCGCAACGCATCAAACTCACCCAGCGCCCCCGGAAGTTGTAAGGGTGTGGTCAGACGGATATTGGCCGGGACGGTTTGTTCGATGAGTTGATCGACGGAATCGACGCCGATGGCGCGGAGCATTTGGGACAGATCGGC
>JBAYVY010000205.1:0-6700 GCA_041674345.1 Phycisphaeraceae bacterium
AGCAGTTACTCGTCTTACTTTCGGATCGACAAGCCGGGCTAGTACGGTTTTGCGACGGTGAGCGATGATGGGAGTTGGGTGTTGGTGAATGACAAGCCGATTGCGAGTTGGCCGGGCACGCATGGATACAGCGGCGGTCAGCGAGGGGAGCATCACGGATTCACCGAGACCGGCACGGGCATGTTGCACATTCGGTATTACCAGGAGGAAGGCAGCGGCGATCAGATGGCGTACCTGGCGTGGCAACCGCCCGGTACGGATCATTTCGTGCCGATACCGAAATCGCAGTGGCTGAGTGTGCGGGAAGCGAAGGCGGGCGGGATCGAGTCGCGCGATCAGAAGCTGACCGCGCGGGCGGAACTGAAAGTCGTCAACAGCTATTGGATTTACGATTCGCAGGATCAGCAGGCGACACTGGTGAAGTTCACCTGTAAAGCCCGCGATGGCATCGCGGGGCTTGCAACCGCCGGCGGCAAAATCGTCGAAACGAAATGGGACTTCGGCGACGGGCTGACGGCGACGGGCGACAGCGTGGAACACGTCTATTTTCGACTGGGCCGGCCCGTGGTGAAACTCACTGTGACCGATGACAAAGGGCGGACGGACAGCGTGATGATTTCGCCGAACATTTTTCAGGTGGATGTGGTCGCGGCGGCGTACTCCTACGGCGATGCGAAACAGTACGAAAAAGCGGCGGCGGGTTATGACGTGACGAAAATGGAACGCGAGGATTTGCGGCTGTATGCCGAGTTCTGGAAAAACCTGGAGCGCGACAAGCCGTTCATCCACGCGGCACAAACTTTCGTCGATCGCTTCGGCGAACAACCCCCGGCGAAAGAACAGGCGGGCGAACTGGCGGAAAGCGCGGCGACCGCGGCGCTGAAAGCGGATGTGTACGACCCGGCCAAAGCGAAAAAACTGATGCAATGGGCGGCGGATCATACAGAGCGACCCCACGTGAAGGCCGAGCGGATGTTGCGACTGGCCAAACTGCTGGCGTGGGACACGGGCGATTGGGCGGAGGCGGAAAAACTCGCGCAGCGCGTCAGGGATGCGACGGCCAAACACGAAGGCAAGGAGATGCGCCTGCTGGAACGCGCGGCGACCATCGTGCTGGGCGATGTCGCGTTGCTGAATGCGAAATACGAGGACGCGGGCGGATGGTATCAACGCGCGGAGGAGGCGGGACCGAACAAGGCGGATGTGCCGGCGAGGATGGCGAAGCTCGGCAGCGCGCCTTACCTCGTGGAGGATTTGCTGGGACGCGATGAATATGACCATGCACTGAAAGCGATCGACCAATGGGAGGATGAGTTTCCGACACAGAAGCTGGAAGGGCTGACGTTTTTCTGGCGGGGCAAAACGCTGTTCGTGCGCAAGCCCGGCGAGTTGGCGCTCAGGTGGCTGGTGATGAGCGAACGAGTGAACCCGCGGGGATTGCACGTATCGGAAGCGGTGTGGCTGCGGGCGAACACGCTGATGGCGATGGGCCGGTGGCGCGACGCGATGGACCAATTGATGCGGATACGGACGCAGTTCACGCACTCGGAATATTTCACGAAGGCGGAAGAGAAGATGAAACTTTGCGAGGAGAAGATGAAATGATTATTGCACGCCGCCGCCGCGTAATGCGGCCAAATATGCAACCCACTCTTTCGCCAGTTCAGGCAAGCGGTCGATGACTTCGGTTCCGACGAGAACCTCATCGACATAGCCCATATGCAACATGTCCACGATTCGGCACAAGTATGAGCGACCGCAATCCCACCATGTGTAATGGGCGTCGATCATCAGGTAGTGCTTGCAATCAACCCTTTCGGATTGTCGCAACTCTTCCAGTTCCATGCCGTCGAGAAGTGTTTCGTACACGCCATCGGCGACGCGACTTCCGAAAGTCGTCGTGTGGTAATACTCTTTGATTTCCCAAACCGCGACAGGATTCACAGCGGCGGGAAATGCGCCGTCAATGCGACGGGCAAGGGTTCGTAACGGAACGCCGTTCCGCGTGAAGGTCGTCAGTTCACGCGGGTCGTAATCACAGGAACCCGCGCCGATGCTGGCGTCGATCAGCATATTCACGATGGCGGTCAGATAGGCGGGTTTCTTTTTGTCGCCCTTCTGCTTGTTCATGGGGGCGGGAAGTTTGGACTGGGTGGTTTTCTTCACGCGGGCAAACATTTTGGCTGCTTGCGCGGCATTCATCAAACGTGGTTCAACCACGTCATTAAGCAGATCGGCACGGTGGCTGAAATAAGCAACAAGGGATGCGCCGATGATCGTGGGTTTGCCGTCCGCATCCACAACATAAGCCGCGTTCAGTTTCAATTCCTCAATTGCTTTCACGATGGACGCCAAATCGGGCACAAGAATTCGCCCTGTTCCGCGAGCGGTATAGCCGACGTGCTGGCTGATGGACCGGACATAAGCCCAGAAGGACTTGGGTTGATTCAGAAATCGCGGGTCGGGCTTCAATGGACATCCCCCTCCAATCGCTTGATGAAATCCACAAGGGAAACACCCAGAACCGTGCAAATCTGCCGTAATTCCAAAATGTCCAATCGCCGCTCCCCCGACTCGTACCGGCTTACGAACGATTGGGGTTCGCCGAGTTTCCGCGCCAGATCGGACTGCCTCAGACCCGCATCAAGACGCATCTGCCGAACCAGCGACAAAAAACGCTTTTTCTGCGCGAAATTGGACTTGGAAGTCATTACAATAACTGTAGAACACCTTGACGCGAATGCAAAAATCGCATATTGTTTTGACCCATGACGATACTCGCATCCTGCAATCCGCGACGGAACACACCAGCCGCGCAATCGCTGCTGTTCATGGAAGGAGGCCGCGCCGAGGTTTCGCCGTTCAAGACGGGCTTGCTCAAATGGATCGGCAACAAGCAGCGAATGGCGCATGAAATCGCGTCGTATTTCCCGGCGAATTTCGGGACGTACATCGAACCGTTCCTCGGCAGCGCCGCGGTTCTCGCCACGCTCCAACCCACGCGGGCGATCGGGGCGGATACTTTCCCGCCTCTGATCGAGATTTGGCAAACCCTTCATGCCGATCCGTCCAAACTCAAGCGGTGGTATGCCGAGCGATACGACCGCATGATGAGCGGGAAAAAAGTGGAAGAATACGAACGCATCAAGGCGTCTTACAACAAGAACCCCAACGGTGCCGACCTGCTGTTTCTTTGCCGGACCTGTTACGCGGGGGTGGTTCGTTTCCGTCAGGCCGACGGACATATGTCCACCCCCTGCGGCCCGCACAAGCCCATCCCGACCGAGGCGTTCGCCAAACGGGTGGACCTGTGGCATCGCCGAACCCAGGGCGCGGAGTTCCGGCAACTGGACTATCGGGACACGATGGCGCTGGCTCAGCCCGGCGATCTGGTTTACTGCGATCCGCCTTACACGCACAGCCAGGCCATTTTGTACGGAGCGCAGCGGTTTCGGCTTGAACACTTGCTTGCGGCGATCACAGAATGCAAAGCGCGCGGCGTGTATGTCGCGTTGAGCATCGACGGCACCAAACGCTCCGGCGACCATGTTTGCGAACTGCCCATTCCCGAAGGTTCATTCAAACGGGAAGTATTGATTGATTGCGGACGATCCATGCTGCGGCGATTGCAAATGGGCGGGCAGACTTTGGAACGGGAAGTCGTCGCGGATCGACTCTTGTTGACGTATTAACGGCTTGCGAAATGAAAACACAACACGGATATTCCCTGAAGTTTGAACCACGGGGGCTGGCGGAAGTTGTTGCGCTGTTGTTGGTGTTGATGATGGGGGGTGTGGGGTATGGCAGGGACGTGCCGGATTACATGCCGAACGGGCGATTTGAACGGGTGGATGACAGCGGTTGGCCGGTGGGGTGGACGACGAAGCATGAGAAGAATGTGAAGTGGGTGATGGTGGAGGGCGAGCCGTTCCATGAAACGATGAGGGCGGCGGCGATGAGCGGGGAGGAGGGGTTGATGGGGACTTACGGGGTGGATGTGTTGAGCGACAAGGTGGAGATCAAGCCGGGGCGGCGGTATCGGGTGACGGGATGGGCGCGGTCGGACGGGCCGAACCAGATTGTGTTTGTGAAGGGATTCGGGACGGTGACGCGGAAGATCGAAGGGAAGGAACAACAGGTCGATGAAGTGGTGTATCAGATGAAGAAGGAGATCGCCCCCGGAAATACGTGGACGCGATTTTCACTGGAGTTTGAAATCAAGCCGGCGAAGATTTTTACGGCCCATCAGGCGGAGGTGAAGTACGTGCGGGTGTTGTTGTGGGCGTACTGGCCGGTGGGAACTTGCTGGTATGGAGATGTGAAGTTTTTCGACGTGACGCCCGCTGATGAAAAAGCGTCGGCGGCCCCGGAGCATTCGCCGATATTCACCGGGGAAAAGCCGCGGTTGAGCGCGGAGGCGGACAAGCCGGCGGACGAGAAGTTCGACGCGGAACAGGCGTGGATCGACGCGGCCAACGCATGGGGCGATGGCGCGTTCGCCAAGTGCGCAGCGGTGTGCGGGCGACTGATCGTGCATGAACCGGGCCACGTCAACGGACATTTGATGCTCGCCCGCGCGCTGGTGAAACTGGAACGGTGGGACGAGGCGGCAACGGAAGTGACGTGGCTGGATTCACAGGGCGCGGCGAAAATCGCGGCATGGCAGGCGGATTATGCGAAGGTGACGCGGGGGGAGATTTCGCTGCACGAGGGCAAAACGGAGGAAGCGAAGGCGTTGATGCAAGCGGTGATCGCGCACAACGAAAGCGCCGGCGCGACGGCGGCGGCGAAGGCGGCACTCGAAAAGATCGAAGAACCGAACCCAGCCAAGTAACTTGACACTTCACCCAATCAAACATCACCCAATCACTCAACGGGATTGGTCAGTTCGCCGAGGCCTTGGATGGAACAGGTGACGGTGTCGCCGGGCTGGAGAAAGACGGGGGGATTGCGGGCGACGCCGACGCCGCTGGGTGTGCCGGTCAGAAGGATCGACCCGGCAAGCAGGGTCATGTCTTTCGACAGTTCGGCGATGAGTTGCGCGACGGTGAAAATCATGTCGTTGGTGTTGGCGTCCTGCATGATGTCGCCGTTGAGCGTGGTGCGGAGGGCGAGGGATTGGGGATCGGGGATATAGTCAGCCAAGGAACCCAAGACGGCGCTCGAAGACTCGCTCTGCCTTGGCGTGGAAGTCACGATGGCGGGGCCGAAGGGACAGAAGGAGTCGAAACTTTTACCGCGGACCCACTGGCCTCCGCCGGAGTGTTTCTGCCAGCGACGGGCGCTGACATCGTTGGCGACGGTGTAACCGAGCACGTAATCGAGCGCGCGGGATTCAGGAACGTTTTTCGCCGCGCGTCCGATGACCACGGCCAGTTCGCATTCGTAATCGACTTCCGGCCCGGTGGAACAGGCGGGCAGGACGATCGGATCGCCGGGATGATTGATCGCCCCCGGATTTTTCATGAAGAGAACGGGCCATCGCGGAAGCTCGGCCCCGGTTTCCTCCGCGTGCTTGCGGTAATTCAGGCCGATGCAGTAGATGGCGGTCGGAATGATGGGGCAGAGCAGTTTCTGGATGGTGACGTGTTCGCCGGTGGGCTTGCCGCCGAGCAACGGAGAATCGCTGAGCAGGTCGGCGAAGTCAGCATCAAGCTGATGACCGAAACGAATGGTGTTGGTGTCGTCGATGAAGCGGATGATGCGCATGAGAACATGGTAGAAGAAAATGAAACGAAGGACCAGAAATAATACCGAGAATATGCCCCGTCTATGAGTACGCATTCCTCTTGCTCTTGCCGATCCAGTAAGAGATAATAACTATCGTCAGGTTTGTATGCATTTAGGAACTGGGCTGCGAAAGAACGCAAACATTTAAAGGGGCAATTATGAAATCGTTGGGGTTGTTGCGAAAACTGTGCGATGTATGGCATGCCCTTCAAAAAGTCAGCTTTGTTTTGGCATTGGGCATTGCAATCATCTTTCTTGCCGCATTTACTTTGCATGGTCCCGCATTGATAGTTGCAATGGTTACAGGCGGTATTCTGATTATTGGAGGGTGGGTGCGGTCCACTTTCAACAAGGTAGTCGCGGGGGAAGTAGAGCGTCAAACGAACAAAAGCATCGTCGATGAACTTGAACAAACACGCGTTCGGGCAGAAAAACTTGCGCAAGAAAACAAACGGCTTCAAAACACAAAAGTACGTGTACTCAATGTTGAACCAATAATGGATTTGGGGCTGCTAGAAGCCGACTGTCGGATCACTGAACCTTTTGACCTTCTGTTGGATAAAAATGACGAAATACTCTCTATCAACGATGAACACAATCCGGAATATAAAAAGGACGAGAGTACATTGGGAAAATGGGGCGATGGGCTATGGGGTATCGCACGGAAACGATTCATTGGCACCTTACGCATGCGGTTTACAGATCGCTATGGGATTGACATAAAACAATTAACCATTAAACGCGACGACATATCCCGACGCATTCTTGTTCATGGCGCTTCCGTCACTTACAGGGGCGTTCAGGGTTTTCCAGAAAGCCGATGGTTCGGTTGTGTTGCCCTTAAAAAAAAACGTAACCGTTCACGGGTGATCGCCGTTTTTGAGCCAAAAACGAATGTTTGTCGAAAAATGGTCGAACATTGGCTCATCTTACCGCCGTTTTTGAAGCAGAATCGAGGCTTTTTGACCCC
>JBAYVY010000206.1:0-6693 GCA_041674345.1 Phycisphaeraceae bacterium
CCCGGATCGGTCCGGCACGGCGTGGGCCAGCCAGGGCCGGGTTGACATCCATTCGTCCCACGCCTTTGGAAAGAGACACTGAATATGAAACTGCGAATCACCGTCGAAGGAAAAAGCTACGAAGTGGATGTGGACGTGCTGGAAGGTAACGGCACCGGCGCAGGTCCGGCTCCCGTCGCCGCCCGCACTGCCCCGGCCGCGGCGCGACCCGCCGCCGCGCCCGCGCCGGCTTCGTCCGCTCCTGCTCCAACTTCCGGGGGTTCCGGGGGCGGGGGCGGGGAGAAGGTTTGTCTGGCGCCGATCAGCGGCAACATCACGCAGATCAAGTGCGCCCCCGGCGATCACGTGAAGGTCAACCAGCCGCTGCTGGTCATGGAAGCCATGAAGATGGAATCCAACATCCCGTCCCCCGTCGATGGCGTCGTCAAGGCCGTCAAGGTGACGGTCGGTCAGTCGGTCAAGAACGGCGAACTGCTCGTCGAACTGGCCTGAAGTAGAAATTGCGGATTTCGGATTGCGGATTGTGGATTTTCTTCCGATGCCTTGTGGCGCGCGGTCGAAAATCAAATCCAAAATCCGCAATCCGAAATCAGAAATCCACCTGAAAGGTGCTTCCGCCATGCAAGCGATTATCGACATGCTCTGGTCGTTCTGGCACTCCAGCGGCTTCGGCCAGTTCGGCTGGGACAACGGCGTGATGATCTGCATCGGTTTGCTCTTCATCTATCTGGCCGTCAAAAAGGGCTTCGAGCCGCTGTTGCTCGTGCCCATCGGCTTCGGCATCCTCATCGGCAACATCCCCTACAACGTGCAGGATATGTCGATGAGTGTGTACGACGGCCCGGCCAGCCAGCATGACTTGGCGTTCTACCGCATCGAAATCGACCAGGTGGAACTGGAACGCGGCAAGCCGCTATCGCTGGAACAAACGCTTGTCGAACTGAAGAAGCCGCAACTGGATTACAAGACGGTGCAGTATCTGTTCAACAAGGCCAAGCGCGTCACCTTCAAAACCTTCGAGCCGATCGAGAATCACGCCGCCGCCGCCGCGCTGGTCGAAGACGGCAAGGCGGTGATGATTAACACCCATTCGGTCATCACCCGCAGCATGACCGGACTGACCGGCCCGGTCGCCACCGAAGTCGAACAGGGCCGGATGATCCTTTGCATCCCCCAGCCCCCGGAAGAACCCAAGGCCGCGGATGGAAAGAAAATCGTCAAAAAGGAACTGGAGGAAAACCGCGCTTACGCCTCCTATATCGCCGAGCGCGACGCCTACAAGGCCCGGTACGGCCACCTGCCCCGCGCGGATCAAAAGAAATACGCTGAAATCTGGTCCGTCGATCGCCAGGACGCCTGGAACGGCAGCTTCCTGTGGATGATCTTCCGCGGCATCGAGTGGGGCATCTTCCCGCCGCTGATCTTCCTGGGCATCGGCGCACTGACCGACTTCGGCCCGCTGCTGGCGCAACCGCGCCTGATTCTGCTGGGGGCCGCAGCGCAGCTGGGCATCTTCGGCGCGCTGGCCGCCGCGATCCTGCTGGGTTTCAATCTCCCCGAAGCCGCGTCCATCGGCATCATCGGCGGGGCGGACGGGCCGACCTCCATCTTCGTCTGTTCCAAACTCGCGCCGCACCTGCTGGGCGCGGTCGCGTTGTCGGCTTACAGCTACATGGCGATGGTCCCGATCATTCAGCCGCCGATCATGCGATTGCTCACGACGAAAAAAGAGCGATTGATCCGCATGGAGCAGCCGAAGGAAGTCTCCAAGCTGATGAAGATTCTGTTCCCCGTGCTCGGATTCCTGCTCACCGGCTTCATCGCCAACAGCGCGCTGCCGCTGCTGGGCATGCTCTTCTTCGGCAATCTGCTGCGTGAATCGCTGGTCACCGAACGCCTGGCGAAAACCGCCAGCGCCCAGTTCATCGACATCGTGACGATCCTGCTGGGCGTCAGCGTCGGTGCCAAAACGCAGGCCTCGACGTTCCTGACCATGCAGACGATCTACATCTTCCTCCTCGGCGTGATCGCGTTCGGCGTGGCGACGGCCGGCGGGGTGCTGTTCGGCAAACTGATGAACGTGATGAGCCGTAAGCCGATCAATCCGTTGATCGGCGCGGCCGGCGTGTCCGCCGTGCCGATGTCCGCCCGCGTCGCGCAGCGCGTCGCGCACGCCGATGATCCGCAGAACTTCATTCTGATGCACGCGATGGGTCCGAACGTGGCCGGCGTGATCGGTTCCGCCGTCGCCGCCGGCGTACTGATGAGCGACCTGCTCCCGCTGGTCATGCAGGCGAAGTAGATGTAATTGCCGATTGTCGATTTCCGATTGAACTGTTGGCCGCGCCGTGCGTGCCGCTCGGCCAAATTGAAAATCGGAAATCGGAAATCGGAAATCGGAAATCCCCCAATGTTCCGCTGTATGCATCATGCCGTCATCGACTCGACCAATCTCGAGGCATTGCGTGCGTGGCCCCCACCCCCGGAAGCGGAAGTTTCATCCGGCGGAACCCCCCAGCCGCTGCTGGTCAGCGCCGATGCGCAGACCGCCGGTCGCGGGCGCACGGATCGACCCTGGCAAAGTCCCGTCGGCGGTTTGTGGATGAGCATCGCCTGGCCGCCGGCGCGGCAGCCCGATCATTACATCGCGCTGCCGCTGGCCGTCGGTCTGGCCGTCGCCAAAGCGGTGGGGCGGATTTGCCGGATCGACTGCGCGATCAAGTGGCCCAATGACCTGCTGGTCAACGATCGCAAACTCGGCGGCATCCTCTGCCGGTACGATGCGCCCGCCCCCGGAAGTGGCGGCTTGGCACCACTTCCTGGGACACATCTTCCGGGGGTGCTCATCATCGGCCTGGGCGTCAACGGCAACTACCCCGCCTCGGCGCTCGGCGATGATCTGCGGCATCCCGCGACGTCGCTGCTCGATCAAACCGGACGCGCCACCGATCTGACGCTGCTCCGCAACGCCGTCGCCGGTCAACTGGCCGCGACGCTCAAGGCCTACGACGAGCATGGCCTGTCGCCGATGCTCGATGAACTCCGCGCCCGCCTGGTCTGGCGCGATCAGCTCGTCGCCTGCGATTTGCCCGATGTTTCCGGGGATTCCGGGGATTCCGGGGGTTCGATGATCGTCGGACGTCTGATGGATATTGACGCCGCCGGTCGCTTGGTGCTGGACGATCGTGGCACAACCCGCCTGATCAGCGTCGGCGATATCCGCCACCTGCGTCATGCCAACGAAATAACTCCTTCCAGCCGCAACCCTGTTTACGTTTCGGAGTGTTCGATATGTCGGTCCTGACCAATCCCACCGCTTCCGTCACCATGACCGCCGAAGAGGCGGCCGCGATGATCCCCAACGGCGCTACCGTCGGCTTCAGCGGCTTCACCCCCGCCGGCGCCGCCAAAGTCGTCTCCGAAGCCCTGGCCAAACGCGCCAGGCGGATGCACACCGAAGGCAAGCCGTTTCAGATTCGCGTCCTGACCGGCGCGTCCACCGGCAAATATCTGGACGAGGCGCTCGCCGACGCCGACGCCGTCAGTTGGCGCGCTCCGTATCAGTCCTCCAAAATCATGCGCAACCGCATCAACGCGCAAAAGGCCGAGTTCGTCGATATGCACCTGTCGCATGTCCCGCAGGCCGTCGCGTTCGGCTTCTTCGGCAAAATCGACTTCGCCGTCGTCGAAGCCACCGAAGTCCGTCCCGACGGTCGCATCTACCTGTCCACCAGCGTCGGCGGATCGCCCACCTACCTCCAGCACGCCGAGAAAATCATCGTCGAACTCAATCACTATCACTCGCCCCGCACCCGCGAGATGATGGACATCTACATCCTCCCCCCGCCCCCCGATCGCAAGCCCATCCCCATCTACGATCCGCTGACCAAGATCGGCACGTCCTACGTGAAGGTCGATCCGTCGCGCATCGTCGCCGTCGTCGAAAGCAATCTGCCCGATGATGTCGGCGCGTTCAGCCCCGCCGACGCCGCCAGCAAAGCCATCGCCGGGCACGTCGTCGAGTTCCTGCTCAACGAACTCAAACTCGGCCGCATTCCCCCGGAGTTTCTGCCCCTCCAGTCCGGCGTGGGCAACGTCGCCAACGCCGTCATGGAAGGTCTCGGCGCCAATCCCGACATCCCGCCCTTCTACATGTTCAGCGAAGTCTTCCAGGACTCGCTGGTCGATCTGATGGAAAACGGCAAGCTCCTCGGCGCCAGCGCCACCTCCCTCACCGTCACGCCCGAAAACCTCCAGCGCATCTACGACAACATGGACTTCTTCGCGCCGCGCATCGTCCTGCGACCGCAGGAACTGTCCAACAACCCCGGCGTCATCCGCCGCCTCGGTGTCATCTCCATGAACACCGCCCTCGAAGTTGATATCTACGGCCACGTCAATTCCACTCACGTCGCCGGCACCAGCATGATGAACGGCATCGGCGGCTCCGGCGACTTCACACGCAACGCCTACCTCTCCATGTTCATGTGCCCCTCCTTCGCGAAAGGCGGCAAAATCAGCACCATCGTTCCCATGGCCAGCCACGTCGATCACAACGAACATTCCGTCCAGATCGTCGTCACCGATCAGGGACTGGCCGACCTCCGGGGCCTCGGCCCCATGCAACGCGCACTCGAAATCATCGACAAATGCGTCCATCCCGCCTATCGCCCTTACCTCCACGACTACCTCGACCGTTCCCCCGTCGGACACATCCGACACGATCTCGCACGCTGTTTTGAAATGCACACCAACCTCCTCAAACACGGCGCGATGCTCCCCGGCATCGACCTCTCCCAGTTCCCCAAAGACTGACCCCCGCCGCTCGCGGCTTCGCGCTGCCTCATCCGCCACCCCGCGCCCGATCCCGCTCTCCTCAACGCCTTCAACCGACGTCGAGTGCTTGAGCGAGATGGTGGCATTGCCGCGCCCCCGCCCCCGGCCCCGCCCCCGGAACCGGTCGGAGGCGTGAGACGATGCTGAGCTTCAGCGACGCGACACCGATCCATCTGTTCACGGTACCGACCGACATGCGTAAGAGCTTCGACGGCCTGTCGGGGCTGGTGGGGCCGCGCCGTCAGGACGTGACAGTGAGCGACGGCTCGGCTTCCGGGGGCGGGTTGTTCGTGTTCATCAATCGCCGGCGCGATCGCCTGAAGGTGTTGTATTTCCATGGCGATGGCCTGGCGATCTGGTACAAGCGGCTGGAGCGTGGTTGTTTTCAATTGCCCCCCGGAAGCGCGAACCCGACAGGGCGATCCGACGTAATCATCGGCGCCAGACAACTGCGATTGATCCTGGACGGGATCGATCTCGCGAGCGTGAAGCGACGCAAGCGATACACCCCCGCCCCCGGAAGTAAACCCCGAAAGTAAACCCCGAAAGTAAACCCCGGAAGTAAGACCGCCACCGCAACATCAAGGCGTCACGGATGACGAACGAACCACTGAACGAACAACCGCGGCAACGCGACGCGACGATCGCGCAATACCAGGCGGTGATCGCACAGCGTGACGCGGTGATCGTTGATCTGACGCAGACGGTTCAAAAGCTGACCGGCCAGCTCGAATGGTGCAGGCGTCAGTTGTTCGGCCGCAAGAGCGAACGGTTTGAAGACCCGGCCCAGCCGATGTTGTTCGCCGATATTCACATTCCACCGGAATCGAATGATTCGGCATCCTCTTCACAACTGTCGAACAAGCAGACGATCACCTACGAGCGTGCGGCGGACAACCGGGGGCGGGGCAAGCGTCAACCGATCCCCGATCATCCGCGGCGGGAGGACATCGTTCACGATCTGCCCGAAGATCAGCGGATCGACCCGGCCACGGGGCAACCCCTGCTGATCCGCATCGGCGAAGAGACCAGCGAGTTACAACGCCCCCGCGCCGGCCCGTCACCCGCTGGGATTGATTCGTCAACTCTACGAGATCGAAGCATCCATCAAGGATGCGTCGCACGATCAGCGCCATCAGGCGCGACAGGCCTTGGCCAAGCCGAAGGTCGATGCGTTCTTCGCTTGGTGCGCCGATCAGCGGGCCGGTCCGGGGGTGTTGCCCCGAAGCGCGATCGGCGAAGCGTTGACATATGCGATCAACCAGCAGGCGTCGTTACGCCGCTACCTCGACGCCGGCCATCGACCGATCGACAACAACGCCCGCGAACGAAGTCTGCGCGGCCTGGCCATCGGTCGCAAAAACTGGTTGTTCACCGGCAGCCCCGCAGTCGGCCTGGCGGCGGCGCGGTTGTTCAGCATCCTCGGCTCCGCCCAACTGCACCACGTTGAACCGTTGGCCTACCGGCACGGCCTGATCCGTCGTCTGCCCGCCGCGCCGATCGGCCAACTCGAACAGTTCCTGCCTGACCGCTGGTCCGCATCCACCCCCCCAATCTGAATCCTCACCGGATTATGGAACGCTTACGGACAAGCAGTGGGTGACGACGGTGGGCGTGATGCAGGTGCCGCGACGGTATTACGCATGTCGGCGTTGCGGAGCGACGCATCGGCCTTGGGATGAATGGGCGGGAGTGGGCCGGCACCAGATGACCGAACATGCGAGGAAGATGATGACGCTGGTCGGCTCGCCCCCGGAATTCGTTCAGCTTTGAATCGGCGGCCAAACGGCTGGAGGATTTGTGCGGCACTTTCGGGGGCGCACCAGCAACAACACGGTGCGCCGGGTGTGCGATGAA
>JBAYVY010000207.1:0-6689 GCA_041674345.1 Phycisphaeraceae bacterium
GCCGTCCGCGACTCGCTGGCCGCGGTCAATACGCGCCATCGGGGCAAATTGAAAAGCACCCTCACGCTCACCCTCACGCTCAACTTGCAGATGTTCAACGATATTCAACTATTGGCCGCGTGATGTATAACTTCAAGCGGCTGTGGACGCTGAAAGGGGCGTTATTCTTTCCATCTTCCCTTGGCGCATCGTCGCTTCGCTCTATCATGCACATATGCGATCATTCCTCATCCGTCTGACATTCCTGTGCCTCCTCGTCGGCCCCGCGGCGGCAAACTTGTACGCGCAATCGCCCCTGCCGGCCGGCACGGACGCCTCCCATGCCGAAACCGCGCGCGCGCCCGAAGGTGCCGACAAAAAAGCCGCCAGTCTCATCGCCAGCTTCAAAATCTCCGACCTCCGGCAACAAAACCACGCCGAACAGTGGCTCACCCTCCTGGCCGCCCTTTTCCTCGGCCTGGTCATCGGTAAAATCGCCCAATACTTCCTCTCCCGCCTCGGTCAACGCCTGATCGACCGCAAGTGGGATGCGCGTGGCCACCTCTTCGCGGACCTGGCCAACCCCGCTTCACTCGCCCTGTTCACCCTCGGCCTGACGATCGGCTTGTCCCAGCTCAAAATGTCCACCGCACTCTTTGACTTCTGCGAAAAAACCGAAAAACTCCTCCTCTCCATCGCCATCTTCTGGTACCTCTACAACCTCGTCTCCGTCATTGAAGTCGCCCTCACCCGACTCACCGCCAAAACCCAATCCACACTCGATGACATGCTCGTCCCGCTGCTCCGCAAAACCCTCCGCATCTTCCTCATCGTCATCGCAACCCTCTTCATCCTCGACTCCATTTTTGAAGTCAACATCGGTGCCTGGCTGGCCGGGCTGGGCATCGCCGGCCTGGCCGTCTCACTCGCCGCGCAAGATTCCCTCAAAAACCTCTTCGGCTCCTTCACCATCTTCCTCGACCAACCCTTCCTCGTCGGCTCCGTCATCAAATACCAAGGCGAACTGGGCACTATCGAAGAGATCGGCTTCCGCTCCACCAAACTCCGCACACTCGACGGCTCGGTCATCACCATCCCCAATTCCACCATCGTCAACGAAGCCGTCGAAAACGTCGGCCTCCGCCCCTACATCAAACGAACCATCAACGTCACCATCACCTACGACACCCCCCCCGAAAAAATCCAACAAGCCCTCACCATCATCAAAGAGATTTTCCAACTCGACGGCATTCGAGAAGCGATCCATGATGAAACCGACCCGCTGATTCCCGACAAGTTCCCCCCGCGCGTTTACTTCAACGAGTTGAACGCCGACTCGCTCAACCTCATCACGATCTACTGGCACCGCCCCGCCGATTACTGGCAATACCTCCAACACAGCGAACGCTTCAATCTCGAACTCTTCAAACGCTTCAATGAAGCCGGCATCGACTTCGCCTTCCCCACCCAAACCCTGTATCTGGCCGGCGACGAAAAACGCCCGTTAAAAATAGGGACGGAGGCACGAAGGGACGAAGGCACGAAGTGAAATGCTCCCCCTCTTCATAGCCGCGCGGTGGCAACCCGCGGTCTTTGATCCACGACCGTGTTCAATGTTGCGTCGCATCAATCGTGCAATAAAGAATGAAAACGATTCTGTACCTCCTGATGGGAAGCATCATCATCGTCCTCCTCGTCTGGCTTGCGATAAGCGGCATCGACACGGGCTGGACTACTACACCCCATAGCCGCGCGGTGGCAACCCGCGGTCTTCTCCGATGGATACGCCAACTTCCAGAAGCGGTTGCGTTCGGCAAAAACACTCCCTCTTTCTTACTTTCTCGTTAGGGCGATTGAGCCAACCCATGTTGCGGACACCCACCAGCGTTATTGCACCGTTGGCCACATATCTCGCAGTATCGGCGAACTGGCCAACCGCCTTGCCCGTTATGAGAATGTGGCCCACATGTCCTTTGGTTGCAGTGGGGACAGTCTGTTTGGCGATTGCAGCCGACGAGCATGTTCTGGAATAGGATCGTTCCTCCACAACACCGGCAGAAACATCCACGCCAGTAATTCTGCACTGATGGGCCACAACATGGATTTGGATTTACAGTGTTCGCCATTTTCGACCTCTCGCTGGATGATATATGGGATAGCCCCTACTGCTTCGCCACCGAATCGCTCACCCCGTGAATCATGAAGCCGCCGTCGATGTTGATGCACTCACCGTTAATAAACCGTCCCGCATCGCTGCACAGCAGCACCACCGCGCCGGCCATCTCCTCCGGGTCGCCGAAGCGCTGCATCGGCGTGTTTTCCAGAATCCTTCGCCCGCGATCCCCGCTCTTCAATATCGCGCGGTTCTGGTCGGCCGGCACAAATCCCGGCGCAATCGCATTCACCCGAATGCCGTACTTCTGCGGCCACTCCACCGCCAATTGCCGCGTCAGCGCCAATAGCGCCCCCTTGCTCGCCGCATAAGTCGTCACCTCGCTCAGCGCCAGAAAACTCGTCACTGAGCAGGTGTTCACAATCACGCCGCCGTACTTCGATTTGTCCGCTTCATTCTGCTTCATCACTTGTTTGCAAAACGCCTGCGAAGCCGCGAACGGGCCGAAGTAATTGATGTCGAACAGCCGCCGATGTTCTTCGTCGGTGACATCGACCGTCGCTTTCTTCAAATTCGTCCCCGCGTTGTTCACCAGAATATCGACGCGCCCAAACTGCTTCACTGTCGCCTGTAACGCTTCCTCGAATGACTTGGGGTCCGCCACATCCATGCGCGTGATCAGCAGCTTCGACGCATCCCGGCCCACCGACAAATCCTCCCGCGCAGCGTCGATCTTTTCGGGGGTGCGCGAACCGGTCGCCACGCTCGCCCCGGCATCGAGCATCGCTTCGACGATCGCCTTGCCGATGCCGCTGGTTCCGCCGGTGACCAGCGCGACCTTCCCGTTCAAATCCATCTTCAAGCTGCTCATGGTGAATCCTCGTCGTGGGGTGAGCCATGCAGATTACGACAAACCGTGATTCATATCCAATCATCGGCCCGCCCGGTTTACCGGGCGGGGAATCGCCACTACCATGTTCATCGCATGAAAATCTCCCTCTTCATCACCTGCCTGACCGACACCTACTACCCCCGCGTGGGCCGGGCCGTCGTCGCCATTCTCGAACACCTTGGTCACGAGGTCGTCTTCCCCGCCGGTCAAACCTGCTGCGGCCAGCCGATGTTCAACACCGGCTACCACGAACAGGCCGCCGACCTGGCGCGCCGGATGATCGACGTTTTCGATGATGCCGATGTCGTCGTCACGCCCTCCGGCTCGTGTGCGGCGATGATCCACGAATATTATCCGCAACTGCTCCACAACGACCCGGCCTACGCCGAACGCACGCACGCCTTCATCCACAAAACCCACGAGTTCGTCGAGTTCCTCACCAACGTCGAAAAGATCGACCTCCGCGCGCTTCGCTGCAAATGGCCCGGCCACGTGACGTATCACTATTCCTGCCACCTGCGGGCGCTGGGCATGACCGATGAAGCCGTGCGCCTGCTCCAACAAATCAACGGCATTCAATTCACGCCGCTGAAAAAGACCGAACAATGCTGCGGCTTCGGCGGGACGTTCGCCGTGAAATATCCCGAAATCAGCGGCGCGATGGTGCGCGACAAAACCGCCTGCATCGCCCAGACCAGGGCCGACACAGTGATCTGCAACGACGGCGGCTGCGCCATGAACATCGCCGGGGCGTTGCACCGTGAAGGCAGCGAGGTCAAACTCAAACACCTCGCCGAACTGATCGCCGAAGGTTTGGGGTTGTTGGAGAATGATGTCTGATGTCGGATTTCTGATTTGAAAGCCGGCACCGGCTCCGCCTCTTCAAATCAGAAATCAGAAATCCTAAATACCCATGACGACCACCGAACATCACACCTCCGCAAGTGTCTCCCTCACCCGTGAAGGTGAGTCGATCCTCTTTCCGTCGCTGCCCTATCATATGCACGACCGCAACCGGCGGGCGGTGCATAATGACAAACTCATCGCCGCGGTCGAAGTCGCCACGCTCGCCAAAGACGTCGGCCGGAAAAAAATCTTCGCTGACACCTTCGGCCCGCGCTACGATTCGCTCCGCACACTCGCCGGGCAAATCAAACAGCACACCCTCGACCATCTCGATCATTACCTCGAACAGTTCATCGACCGCGCCGAAGCCAACGGCGTCCGCGTCCACTTCGCCGCCGACGCCCGTGAGGCCAACGCGATCTGCGTTGAAATCGCACAGCACGAAAAATGCACCGCATGCGTCAAGTCCAAGTCGATGGTCACCGAAGAAACGCATCTGCTGCCGGCCCTCGAAGCGGTCGGCATCGAAACCCTCGAAACCGATCTCGGCGAGTTCATCCTTCAGATCGACCATGACGTGCCCAGTCACATCGTCACGCCGATGATTCACAAGGATCGCTACGACACCGCCGCGGCGTTCCAGCGCGAACTGGGCGCGCCTTACACCACCGATCCCCAACAACTGACCCGCATCGCCCGCGAATATCTCCGCGACAAATACCGCAAAGCCGATCTGGGCATCAGCGGCGGAAACTTCCTCGTCGCCGATTCCGGCTCGCTGGTCATCTGCACCAACGAAGGCAACGCCACGTTCTGCGTCACCGCGCCGCGGGTCCACATCGCATTCGTCGGCATTGAAAAACTCATCCCCTCCGCCGAACACCTCGCTGTGTTTTTGAAACTGCTGGCGCGATCCAGCACCGCGCAGCCGATGACGATTTACACCGACATCATTTCAGGCCCCAAGCGCCCCGCCGATTCCGATGGCCCGGAACAGGTCCACATCATCCTCGTCGATAACGGTCGAACGAAAATCCTCGCCGACGAAAAAATGCGGGAAACGCTCCGGTGTATCCGCTGCGGGGCCTGCCTCAACGCATGTCCCGTTTATCGCAAGGTGACAGGCCACAGCTACGGCGCGGTTTACTCCGGTCCGATCGGCGCGTTGATTACGCCGATGTTCCGCGGGCTGCGAAATTACAAAGACCTGCCCTATGCGTCATCGCTCTGCGGCGCGTGCGGCGAAGCGTGCCCGGTGAAAATCGACATTCCGCGTCTGCTCATCGAACTGCGAAGCCGCGCGGTGAAAACGGGCTTGGCCGGTCGCGTTGAAAAGCTCGCCTTCGACGCTTATTCCGCGTCGTTGAAACATGCGTGGACGTATCGCCTGGCCAACGCGCTGAGCGGGCCGGTGCTGCGTGCGATGGCGGATCACGATGGTTACATCAGTAAAGCCCCGCCGCCGTTCGGGGGGTGGACCGACGAGCGTGATTTGCCCGCCCCCGCCGAACAAAGTTTCCGGGGGTGGTGGAAACAGAACAGGAGGAATTTGTGATTGACGATTTGGGATTTGGGATTTGAAGGAAACGCTCGCGATTCAAATCATAAATCATAAATCATAAATCATAAATCCAAAATCGCCATGAACCAACACACCACACGATCTCAATTCATCGCCAACGTGCGGGCCGCGCTCGGCCGGTCGCTCCCGCTTGTGTCCGCCGATGTCACGCCGCCCGCCGTGGATGATGCCGTGGCGCGTTTGACTTCCTCGGGCGACGATCTGGTGGAAACGTTCGCCGCACGCGCCGCGTCGGTCGGCATGGACGTGCGGCGGTGCCCCCCGGAAGCACTGACCAAGACGCTGATTCAACTGCTCGACGAGTTGCACGTCACCAAGCTGGTCATCGCGGTGGGTTCCGTGCCGCAGGCGACCGAGTTTTCCGAAGCGTTCCGCCGACGGAACATCGCCGTGCCGGACTGGCGCGGCGACCGCGCGATGGCCGCCGACTTCGAGGCGGACGCGGGGTTGACCGATGTCGCCGCCGCGATCGCCGAGACGGGTTCGATTGTTTATCGCGGTGATGCGGGTCACGGGCGCGGCCTGATGCTCGTGCCGCCGGTGCATATCGCCATCGTGCGCCCCGCCGATATCGTGCCTGACTTGCTCGACTGGACCCGCCGCATCGACGACGTGCATCACACGCAACTGCCCGCGGCGCAAACGATCATCACCGGCCCCAGCAAGACCGCCGACATCGAAGGCGTGCTGGTCACCGGCGTGCATGGCCCGGGCAAAGTGGTGGTACTGCTGGTGAACCCCTGACCGAGGCGATCAAGTTTGGACCAGCGGACGCGATTCCACATAAAGCGATTCGGGGCCGAAGTCCTGTTCGTGGGGCCAGGCGATGCTCCCGAAGGCCAGCCGAACAGATCGAAAGTAAACCGGGTCGCGTAACTCGGTGAAAATGCCCTTGTCCAGATACGGGCTGACATCAAACACCCGCGTTTCACCGGTGTTGAACGAAAGTTCCAACTGGTAATTGTCCATCGCCTTGACGGCCGTGACTTTAATCATCATGGCGACTCCTATCGCAGCGGTTCGATGCGGAACACCTTTTCCCCATTCACCGCCAGTTTCCAGTCGGCCAGCAACTGCTCCTGATGAATCTCAATCTAGGCCCTGTCGGGAAACTCATTTTACCGCCAGTCGCAGGTAGCGTTGGATGAATGCCGGGCGGATCATGCCGGCGAAGTTTTTCGCCGTTTTCTCGAATCGACTGAACACACGCCGACACTCCTTCAGCCAGCCGATCAACCGCTCGACGATGTTGCGATCACGGTAAGCATCCGGGTCGA
>JBAYVY010000208.1:0-6653 GCA_041674345.1 Phycisphaeraceae bacterium
CCGCATCCGAAACGTCGGTCAACTGGCGACCAACGAAGACCTCCAGCCCCCCGTCTCCGGCGGGCAGGCCTTCGGCGAAGCGCTCTTCGGAAAAGAACCCGCCCGTTCCATGCTCACGCCCTTCGCCCTTTGCGCCGACGGCAAGGATCGCCTCTTCGTCGCCGATTCCAACGCCCAATGCGTTCACGTTTTCAACTTCAACACCCGCGAATATCAGCGATGGGTGACGCCCAAAGACGCCCCGCAATTCGCCCAGCCCGTCGCCGTCGCTTACGATCCGGTCGGCCGCGTCATCGTCGCCGATTCAGTGTTCGGCGGACTGTTCGTCTTCGACGATCAGGGCAATTTCCAATCCGTCATCGGCCAGTCATCCCTCCAGCGCCCTTGCGGCCTGACGATCCATCCGACCACGCGCCAACTCTTCGTCACCGACGCCGGTCTGCACCAACTGCTCATCCTCACGCCCGACGGCACGCTCATGGCCAAACTCGGTCAGCGCGGCCCCGCGCCCCTCCCCGCCAACTTCAACTTCCCCACCTCCGTCGCCATCTCACCCGACGGAACCATTTACGTCTGCGATGCCCTGAACTTCCGCATCCAGGTCTTCAACCCCGATCTCACCTTCGTCCGCGCCTTCGGCATCAAGGGCGATGTGCCCGGCAGCTTCTCACAACCCAAAGCCCTGGCCACCGACAGCGACGGCCACCTGTATGTGATCGACTCCCATTTTGAAGCCGTCGAAATTTTCGACCCCCAGGGCCATGTCCTGCTCAGCTTCGGCGAAGAGGGCCGCGCTCCCGGTCAATTCTGGCTGCCCACCGGCATCTTCATTGATGCGCACAACCGCATCTACATCGCCGATTCCTACAACCGTCGCGTTCAGGTGTTCGATTATCTGCCGGCCGCGGGTCCGGCCCCGACTCCCGCCTCCGATCCCGCCATCGAGGTGTCCCCATGAAATACATTCCGACCCTCACCGTCGCGCTCTCCTTCACCGCCGCGGCACACGCACAACTCGCCAACAGCATCGGCAATTCGCCGCACAACCTTTCCGCCGGCGGGCCGGGCGCGATTCACGCCGCCACCGAGCAGCAAATCTGCATCTTCTGCCACACGCCCCACAACGCATCCCTCACCCGACCGCTGTGGAATCGAAACATTCCCCTCAACGCCTATCAGATTTACACCAGCCGCTCCCTCCAGGCCCTGCCCGGCCAGCCCACCGGTTCCTCCAAACTCTGCCTCTCCTGTCACGACGGAACCATCGCGCTCGGCTCGGTCCTCTCCCGCGATCAGCCCATCTTCATGGTCGGCGGAATCACCACGCTCCCGCCCGGCAAATCCAACCTCGGCACCGATCTGTCCGACGATCACCCCATCAGTTTCCGCTACGATTCCGCCCTCGCCTCACGCAACACCAAAATCAAAGACCCCGCGCTCCTTCCCCCCGCCGTTCATCTTGATTACAACTCCGAACTCCAATGCACCAGTTGCCACGACGCCCATAACAACCAGTACGGCAAGTTCCTGGTCATGGACAACTCCCAGTCTCAACTTTGCAACAGTTGCCACCAGCAGGGCACGACCAACATCCCCCCGCATGACCAGTGCGCCAGTTGCCATCAACAACACTCCGCGCCGAGTGGTCCTTTCCTCCTGGCCGGTGTCACCGTCCGCGACACCTGCCTCCAATGTCACGGCGGCACTTCCGGGGGCACTGCTCCCAACCTCGCGCCTGACATGGCCAAGACCGATGTTCACGACACGCAGAGCGATGTCAACCTGCCCAATCCGATTCCCAACAACGTCGCATGTTCCGATTGCCATGAGCCGCACACGATGACCTTCGCTCCCGCCTCCGCGCCGATCGTGCGGGGCAACTTCGGCAAACAGACCGGCGTCAACGCCGCCGGCGCTCCACTCACCGTCGTCCAGTACGAATACGAAGTCTGCTTCAAATGCCACGGCGACAGCGCCGCCGTCCAACCCTTCATCAACCGTAAAATCGTGCAGGCCAACACGCGCCTGGAGTTCAGTTCCGCCGCCGTGTCTTTCCACCCCGTCGAAGCCGCCGGTAAAAATCCCAACGTCCCCAGTCTCAAGCCCGGCTTCAACGCCTCCTCCATCATCTACTGCTCCGATTGCCACAGTTCCGACACCGGCACCCACGCCGGCGGCTCAAGCCCCAATGGCCCCCACGGCTCCAACCAGTCCCCACTGTTGATCGCCCGTTACGACACCACCGATCAATCCTCCGAAAGCTCCGCCGCCTACGCACTGTGCTATCGCTGCCACAATCGCAACAGCATCCTCAACGACCAGTCCTTCAAGGAACACAAAAAGCACATCGTTGAAGAACGCACTCCCTGCTCCGCCTGTCACGACGCCCACGGCATCGCCTCCGGCCAGGGAACCACCGCCAACAACGCCCGCCTCATCAACTTCGACACCAACATCGTCTCCCCCACCAGCGGCGGCGTCCTCCAATACCAATCCCTCGGCGTCTTCCGCGGAACCTGCACCCTCAAATGCCACGGCGAAGATCACAACAACGAATCGTATTGAGCAGCGGACATCCGCCCACCTTTGCCATCTCCGTCGCCCGTCGGCGCACCCTCATGTCGCAGCCGTCCGCCGATGCGCGTTAACTTCTTGTCGCGCCGCCGCTCACGATTTTTCATTTTTTTCACAGCGTGTCGTCCAAGCCGTGCCGCGCCGATGCGCACCTGTCGCGGCCCCACAATCGTGCTACGCCGATGGATGACCCGACGTTAGGGTATGGATGGCGAAAAAGCGACATTCCGGTGCGCACTTTCATCGTTTGGAAGAGCATTCGCCCCCGGTTCGCGATTTCCTCAATCCCCCCGCGACACCCCGGTGCGCCGATAGCAAGATCGTATAGGTTTTCATCGCCCCCCGGAAAGTGGCCCCGGAACCGCGTCTCGGAAGACGCGGCTGAGAAAGAATCGCGGCGCGCCCATATCAGCCGCGTCTTGCGAAACGCGGTAGCCACGGCGCGCGGCGATCCGCCATTCAACCATCGGCCATCCGCAATTTCGCTTGCCGCCCGTGACCAGTCGATCTACAATCGCCTCCAACCATCCACATCGGGGCCACACCATGCCCGGGCCATCGCATCAAGACGACAACCCGCCGGGAAGTAGGTTACGCCTCGGATTGAATCCGGCGATTTCTTGCGTTCGCGTCGCTGTTCTCGCAATATCTGTTGCTCGCCTGTGTAAAATGCAGCCAGACGGTGAATGAACCGAAGGAGCCGTTCATGGCAATGAACACATCTTCCCATTGTCCCAAGTGTCAGGCACCCCTTCGTCTGCCTTCTTCATCCGTCCCGCTCAAGTTCCGCTGCCAGACATGCGGCCACATCTTCGTGGCACCGCCCACGGAGCATCTTGCTCCGCCATCGGTGACAGCGCAGACACCCCCGACAGAGGCAAGTTCCACCAAATCAACGGGGCTGTTGCGATCGCCTTGGTTCTTCGTGACGCTGGTGGTGGGCTGCGCCGCGTTGGCAGGCATGTGTTTTATCGTCGCCTCGGCTTGGCCGACTTCGCCCCAAGACGTACCCACGCGAACCACAACCGCTCCGCCCGTCGATCCGCTGACTCAACTTATCCGGCAGGCCGAAGCGGGAGACGCCGCAGCGCAGGTGAAACTTGGCTCCAAATACGAAAACGGCGAGGGAATTGGAAAAGACCCCGCAGAAGCGGCCAAGTGGTACAAACTGGCGGGAGCGCAAGGCAATGCTGAGGCACAGTACCGCCTGGGTCTCATTCACGCTGGGGCAGCCGGAGTTCATCGGGATACCAGCGGTCGATTGTTGTTCAAGACCAAGTTCGTTTTCGGTCAAGAAGGTGTTGCGGACAATGTTGCGGAGGCCATCAAGTGGTTTCGCCTCGCCGCGCAGCAGGGACACGCTGCGGCGGAATTTGAATTTGGCTCGATGTATCAATTCGGCATCGGTGCAGATGAGAATCCAACGGAGGCGGTCAAGTGGTATCGGCTCGCATCGGACCAAGGCGATGCCGCCGCCCAACTCGCCCTTGGGAGGATGTATGCCAAAGGCGAGGGCGTAACCAAAGACCCAGCCGAGGCGGTCAAGTGGTATCGCATGGCGGCGGATCAGGGCAATGTCGCTGCCCAATACGCCCTTGGGGGGATGTATTACTACGGCAATGGCGTGGCGAAAGACCCAGCCGAGGCGATCAAATGGTATCGCCTCGCAGCGGAGCAGGGCGATGCCGATGCCCAACTCCATCTTGGGGGGAGGTATGCCAAGGGCGAGGGGGTGGCGAAAGACCCCGCTGAAGCCGTCAAGTGGTATCGCCGCGCGGCGGAGCAGGACAATGCCATTGCCCAATTCTCCCTTGGGTTCAGTTATCATTTCGGCGTGGGCGTGGCAAAAGATTCAGCGGAGGCGGCCAAGTGGTATCGCCGCGCAGCGGAGCAGGGCAATGCTTCTGCCCAATTCAACCTTGGAGGGATGTACTACAATGGCGACGGCGTAACCAAAGACCCAGCCGAGGCGATCAAATGGTATCGCATGGCAGCGGAGCAGGGCAATGCCCTAGCCCAGTACTTCCTTGGGAGGATGTACTACAACGGCGACGGCGTAACCAAAGACCCAGCCGAGGCGGTCAAGTGGTATCGCATGGCAGCGGAGCAGGGCGATGCCCTAGCCCAGTACTTCCTTGGGGGGATGTATTACTACGGCAATGGCGTAACCAAAGACCCAGCCGAGGCGGCCAAATGGTTTCGCATGGCGGCGGAGCAGGGCGAAGCCCTAGCCCAGTACTTCCTTGGGGGGATGTATTACTACGGCAATGGCGTAACCAAAGACCCAGCCGAGGCGATCAAATGGTTTCGCATGGCAGCGGAGCAGGGCAATGTCGATGCCCAGATCAATGTTGGGTGGATGTACTACAACGGCGTTGGCGTAACCAAAGACCCAGCCGAGGCGATCAAATGGTTACGCATGGCAGCGGAGCAGGGCAATGCCCTAGCCCAGTCCATACTTGGGTGGAGGTACTACGACGGCGAGGGTGTAGCGAAAGACTTTACCAAGGGGGTTGAATGGTTTCGTCGCGCGGCGGAGCAGGGCAACGTGGCCAGCCAGAACATGCTTGGACTGGCGTACTGGCTCGGCAACGGGGTCGCACGGGACTATGTCAAGGCATACGCATGGTTCAATATCGCTGCGGCGGGTGGATACGAGGATGCGGCCAAGTCCCGCGATTCGCTTGCCCAAGAGATGACGCCTCAGCAGGTGGCGGAAGCGCAGCGTCTTTCCAGCGCGTTCCAGGCGAAAGCCGAAGCGCCACAGACCGCCGAGCGTAACGATGGTTTTCCCGACGGTCCCGCTGTCGGCCAGCCGAGCGGTTCCGGCTCTGGTTTCTTCATCACAGCCGAGGGCCACTTTGTCACCAACTATCACGTTGTCGCGGGCGCATCCAAGGTCGTCATTCATGTGGGTGATCGTGCGCTGCCGGCGCGCGTCATTCGCGTGGACCAAAGCAGCGATCTGGCATTGTTGAAGGTCGAGGGCAAGAGTGTGCCGCTGGCGCTTCGGCCCAGCGGATCAGGCGTGCGCGTGGGACAGACGGTGGCCACGGTGGGATACCCGAACCCCGGATTGCAGGGACAGGAGCCGAAGTTCACCACGGGGCAGATCAACGCATTGAGCGGCGCGGGTGGCGATGCGGGGTTGTATCAGATCAGTGTGCCGGTGCAGCCGGGCAACTCCGGCGGGCCACTGCTGGATGAAAACGGCCAAGTGGTGGGCGTGATTGTGGCGAAGCTGAACGTTTCCGCTGCGGTGGAAACGTCGGGGGCATTGCCTGAGAACGTAAACTATGCGATCAAGGAGTCGGTATTGACCGCGTTTCTGGAAAGTGTGCCGGGATTGGCCGAACGCTTGCCCAAGGCGACGGAAGTGAGGCAACTCAAACCGGAGGACGTGGCGCAGCTTGGCATAGCCAGCGCGGGCATGGTGGTGGTGTATTCCCCACCGGGAGGCAATATCCTGAAATAGTTGCAAAGATTGCCAGAGATCGGGTTCATTGCATTCTTGCTGCGCAAGCCGGACCTGAGTCGCCCGGGGGCCGGGGCGAAGGTCCGGGTTCCTCCCTGACGATGACCGACTGCTTAGGGCAACTGGCGTAGATATTCTCCGCTGCGGAACCCGGGGCGGCGCCCGAAGACTCGCTCTGCCCCGGCTTGGGTTGGAGATGAATGACGCCCGTTGCTCTATCCATGTGCCTGCGTGCTGATTGCCCGGCGCATTGATTTACCGGTGTCTCGCTCATTTTATGCGGTATTTACCGAATGAAACGGCCCAATGAATATTCTATTTTCGTCGAATATAAAATATGTTTCAGCCCGGAATCCGCCCGGGCGGCAGGGGGGGCATACCACGAACTTGGTCATTGCGTTTTTTCTATGCGGGTCGGACCTGAACCGCCGCCGCCGGAGACGATCTTCTTGGCGATGTCCTTCTGACAGTTCAGCGCATCGACCGTCACGATCGCGCCGCCCCCGGAACCGGTCCAGCAGTTCCGGCATCCTGGGCACGGCGGTGATCTTGTTGCTCTTTTCTTCGGTCGCCAGTTGCCCCAGCACCAGATGATTGTCCGCAC